>CAIJYZ010000098.1 GCA_903825015.1 uncultured Actinomycetes bacterium | reverse complement strand
CGTCCTGAGCCAGGATCAAACTCTCCATAGAAAGTTTTATCTGGCGTACAGACAAACAAACTAACGTTTATTTTGTCTTATTACCAAAGGAAATCAACGGGTATAACTTTTAACGGTCATACCTCATTGAAGTATTTATTTTGCCGTGGGTATTAATCAAAGCAGTGTAAAACACTGACTTTTGCTATTGAAAGCATGACGAATAGAGCCACATATTGGCATTGACTTATTAGCACGCTGTTGAGTTCTCAAGGTACGGATGCGCACTGCTTCACAGAATTTCTCCTGTTTTTCAGGGCAGACCGCCAAATCTAGTGCATACATACGGGCACGGTCAAACCGGGCCATTTGAAGCTCTAGCTCTGGGAATCAATGCTGTTCGGCCTAAATCGTCCGATTCACAACAAGAGTGGAACTATAACCCGCGCCTGCATAAGGGTCAAATCGGCATAGTTGGGTGTTTATAGAAATGCAAAATATCGCAAATTACATTGGCCCGCTAGCATAATTCACTCTCGGGAAAAGACCCTAAATTAGTTCCACTGCGGCTAGATCTCTCTTGCCCTTGCGCAAAACCGCATATTTCCCGCATAAAAAGTCAGATTTTTGTGGTGCGAAGTCTTCTCCTGAGATCTTTTCATTATTGAGATATGCGCCACCTTCTTTTACGATGCGACGCGCAGCTGATTTCGAATCTACAACTCCAGTTGCTGCTAAGAGATCCACCCATGTTGGAATTGGTTGATCTTTTGAAACTGTTGTGCGAGGAAGTTCGGCAAGTGCACCTGCAAGTGTTGCTTCATCAAGTTCATTGAGATCTCCTTGACCAAAAAGTGCACGCGCAGCTGCCTCAACTCGAACTGTCGTTTGTTCGGAGTGAACTAAAGCAGTTAATTCGCGAGCAAGTGCACGGTGAGCTTCACGCAAACCAGGATTGGCCATATGTGCATTTTCAATTTCTGTAATTTCCTCATGAGATTTAAATGAAAATACTTTTAAGAAATTAATAACATCTTTATCATCGGTATTTAACCAATACTGGAAAAATGCATATGGAGAAGTCATCTCTGGATCAAGCCAGACTGAGCCGCCAGCAGTTTTTCCGAACTTTGTGCCATCAGCTTTTGTTAATAATGGAACAGTAAGTGCATGACCGCTGCCTTGCTCTACGCGTCGAATGAGATCAAGACCAGCGACGATGTTACCCCACTGATCGGAGCCACCAAGTTGAAGTGTGCAGTTATGGCGACGGAAAAGTTCGAGGAAGTCGTAGGACTGCAACACTTGATATGAAAACTCTGTGTAAGAAATTCCTCCTGCTTCAAGACGTGCCGAGACAGAATCTTTAGAGAGCATCTGATTAACGGAAAAATGTTTACCGATATCGCGCAAGAATTCGATTGCACTTAGTGGTGAAGTCCAATCTAAGTTATTTACAACTATTGCCTTATTCGGCGCTTGATCAAAATCTAGAAAAGCAGAAACTTGTGTACGAATGCGATTGACCCAGCCTTCAACAATTTCGTTGCTATTGAGTGTGCGCTCTTCATTCTTGCCACTTGGGTCCCCCACTAAGCCCGTAGCACCACCAACAAGAGCGATAGGAGTATGCCCCGCCAATTGGAAACGGCGCAGTACAAGTAGCACGACAAGGTTACCTACGTGTAGTGACGCAGCGGTTGGATCGAAGCCAACGTAAAGAGTTATTGGTTTCTTAAGTGATTCGATAAGTGCAGCCTCATCAGTTGATTGAGCTAATAAACCGCGCCAACGTAGATCTTCTAAAAGGTTCATGCGCCCATCATCTCTGAAAATGCCTGTTGCTTGTCGGCTATTTTCTTAGCGTGCGAATCATTATTTAATTGTGCAACCTTGATTTGCTCGGCAACCGATGCTGGAGCTGTTCCACCTGCGGTGATCCGAGAATTTAAAGCTCCAGAAACTGTTAAGACTTCACGCACTCCCCCATCCAGAGATGGATGTACCTCGGCGAATTCGATATCTGTTAACTGATGCAATTGGCGTCCGGAACTTTCGCAGAGTGCTACACATTTTCCTGCAGCTTCATGCGCAGATGCAAATGGAATATTCTTTCGGACCAAGTAATCCGCAATCTCAGTTGCAAGTGAAAAACCAGTTGGAGCGGCAAGTGCCATCTTTTCGCGGTCGAAATCTGTAGTGGAAATCATTCCGGTAACTGCTGGCAAAACTAACAACAAAGTATCGAAACTATCGAACAAAGGCTCTTTGTCTTCTTGCAAATCTCGATTATAAGCAAAAGGTAATCCCTTAAGCATGGTCATTACTGCAACAAGATTTCCAATAAGTCGGCCAGATTTTCCTCTTGCGAGTTCGGCCATATCGGGATTCTTTTTTTGCGGCATGATTGAGGAGCCAGTTGAATATTCATCGGCAACTTTTGCCCAAGCAAACTCAGTCGATGCCCACAAGCTCCATTCTTCGCCGATACGCGATAGGTGAAGACCTATGGTTGCAAAGATAAACAAAGCTTCAGCTACATAGTCTCGATCACTTACTGCATCAATACTGTTTGCAAAAACCGATTCAAATCCTAAATTCTTGGCAGTAAATGCTGGATCTAATGGAAGTGAGGAGCCCGCAAGTGCGCCTGCACCGAGTGAACTTACTGAGGCACGTTTAAACCAATCATTAATACGATCGAGATCACGTGAAAAGGCTTGTGCGTGTTTAGCGATTTCATGGCCAAATGAAACAGGTTGAGCATGTTGGATATGCGTAAATCCTGGTGCGCTGTCATCGATGTATTCGCTGGCTTTGGCCAAGATTGCAGAATTCAATTTAGTTATAAGGAGTGCGATTTCGAGCATGTGATCAATTGCAAAAAGACGAAGATCTGTAGTTACTTGGTCATTTCTGGAACGGCCAGCACGTAGGGCTCCACCAACTGGACCAAGCTTTTGGGTTAAACCGCGTTCAAGTGCGCTGTGCACATCTTCATCATGATCGGCGGCTTTAAAAGAACCATTCAAAACTTCCGCCGAGAGCTGCTTGAGCGCGGTACGAATGGAAGCGGCATCATCTTTCTTGATAAGTCCACTTGATTCGAGGACTAAAAGATGGGCCAAAGAGGAGCGAATATCGTACGGAGCTAAACGCCAATCGAAATGCACACTGCGAGAAAGGGCAAAGACAGCATCGGCTGGCCCACCAGAAAAGCGACCACCCCAGAGTGCCATCTACTTTCTCCCATTCTTTGTAGCCGCGTAAGCCAGTAATTCTTTCGCTAATTGCGCCCCACCAGTGGCTTTCTTGGACACAAGGATAATCGTGTCGTCTCCAGCAATTGTGCCGATGACACCTGTGAGATTGGCGTGATCGAGTGAGCTGGCGACAAATTGAGCCGCTCCCGGTGGAGTATGAATCACGGCCAGATTCGCACTGTGATCTACAGAAAGAATCAATTTTGAAGGAACAGGATTAATGCGAGACAAAGCATCATCTGACGAATCACTTATTTGATAGATGGATTCTCCATCTTTTCCGCGGGCCCGCACAGCACCAATTTCCTCTAAATCACGGCTAGCAGTTGCCTGTGTGACTGGATATCCATTCTTCTTTAGGGCAACTACCAAATCCGATTGTGAATGTATGACGCCGGATTGAATAAGTGCAATTGCTTTGGCACGACGTGCTGAAAGATTGGTGGCATTACTTGTCATCACTTAGCACCTTTCTGAATATAGAAATGAACTTTCTAATTTGGGCTTCAGTAACAGTAAGTGCCGGTGCAATTCGAATAGTTGATGCATTTGCTGCATTTACTAGGACTCCTGCTTCCATCAACGCCTTTGCAACTTTTGCTGCATGTGCGGCTTCTAATTCAATTCCAATTAGCAAACCTGCGCCACGGACTTCTTTAACTCCTGGAATCATTGCAATCTCGGTCGACAAATTTTCATGGTGCGCAATTGCTTTTTCCATCAAATTGTTCTTTTCGATCACTGAAATTGCCGCTAATCCAGCAGATGTTGTTACTGGGTTGCCGCCAAAAGTAGAACCATGATCACCGGCTTGAAATAAGTTCGCGGCCTTACCCAGTGCAATCATTGCACCGAGAGGTAATCCCCCACCTAAACCTTTAGCAAGGGTGATGACATCAGGTTTGATTCCAGAGTATTCGTAACCAAACCAATCACCTGTTCGGCCCATTCCTGTTTGCACAGCATCTATTACTAGAAGCGCGCCATATTTGTCACAGAGTTGTCGAACGTTTGCTAAATAATCAATTGGCGGAATAATGACTCCGGCTTCACCCATGATTGGTTCAAGAATAACCATCGCAGTTTGTTTACTGATTGCACGTCGCATCGAATCTATATCGCCAAATGGAACGTGCTTAACGCCTTTGATCAAGGGAAGAAATGGTTCGCGCTTTGCGGGTTGGCCAGTTAGCGAGAGCGCGCCCATAGTTCGGCCGTGAAAAGCACCCTGGGCAGCGATAACACGGCTTCGTCCGCTACGACGGGAAAGTTTAAGTGCGGCTTCATTGGCTTCAGCACCTGATTGACAGAAAAATACTCGTGCGGTTTTGTCGCCAGTCATTGAAATCAATTTACTTGCAAGTTCTAAAGCGTTGGGATGTGCATAAAAGTTACTAACGTGACCCAACTGAGCAATCTGTTTGTTTACGGCTTTTACTATTGCCGGATGAGCATGACCTAAAATATTAGTTGCAATACCGCCCAGGAAATCTAAATACTTTTTTCCATCGGCATCGGTTACTTCTAATCCTTTGCCACTAACTAGAGCCAAGGTCGGCGTACCGTAATTATTTTGAGTTGTTTGAGTCCAGGATTTGATGTAATCAGAGTTCTTCACGCAATCACCAACGTTCCACCTTTACCTAGTAAAGCTTGAGCAAAACTATCCGGGTCTGTTCCATCGATAATGCGAACCGCCTTAGCTCCTGCTGTGATTGCATCTAACGCTGCTTGTACTTTTGGCGCCATTCCTTGCGCAAACGTAGATTTTAAAGTTGCAAGTTCATCTGCAGATATGGATTCAATGAGCGAATCTTTATCGGGCCAGTTTCGATAGATACCAGCTACATCTGTCATGATTATCAGCGCAGAAGCATCCATTGCTCCGGCGATTGCAGCCGCGGCTAAATCGGCATTAACATTTAAACCATTTTTCGAATCTATATCGGCGCTCAGAGGCGCAATAACTGGAACTACTCCTGCATTAAGTAAGTTGTTTATCGCAGAAGTATTAACTGAAACAACTTCACCAACCTGGCCAAGATCAGCTCTCGTGCCATCAACTAAAGAAGTCTTTCTCTTTGAAAGTAAAGTAGGAAGTTCGCGGCCTGAGATCCCTTGGGCTTTGATTCCACTGTTAATGAGGGTCCTCACGACTTCTGGACCCACCTCTTGTGATAAAACTTGTTCCACCACATCAAAAATCTCGGGTGTCGTGAAACGAAAGCCGCCAACAAATGAACTCTCTATGCCTTTGATCTTTAACGCCGCATCAATCTGTGGACCGCCACCGTGGACTACAACTACGGATTCACCAGCCGCTTGGGCAGCTTGAATTGCCTTGGAAAACGCACCATTTTCATCTTTCATGGCATGGCCACCGAATTTAACGACGATCATGTTGAATACGCCGAATTCTCATGGACATAATCGTGAGTCAAATCGTTTGTCATGACTGTTGCCGATTTATTACCTACCTTTAAGTCAATAACAATCTCAACAAGTCGCTCGGAAAAATCAACTGTTGTTTTGTCAGCATCTGGTGCGCTGTTAGTACAGACCTGTACCCCATTGAGCGAAACATCGATTGATAATGGCTCCATATGTGCATCTGCCGTGCCAACAGCTGCAAGCACTCTGCCCCAATTTGGATCGCCACCGAATATCGCTGCTTTGAGCAGATTGTTACGCGCACATGCCCGAGCAACTTGTACAGCATCTTCTTCGCAAACTGCATTTACCACGGTGATAGCAACAGATTTAGTTGATCCCTCAGCATCTGCAATCAACTGTTGGGAAAGTGAGCCACAAACTTGCATCAATAAAGCCTCTAGCTCTTGATCGCTGATTTGTGACCCAGATGCTCCCGACGCCATAAATACAACTGTGTCATTGGTTGAGGTGCAACCATCTGAATCAATGCGGTTATAAGTGCGATCAGCTACTGCGGCAAATATATTGGCAGCATTTTCACTGACTTCGGCATCAGTCATCACAACTGAAAGCATTGTCGCAAGGGCCGGAGCTAACATTCCAGCACCCTTTGCAATTCCAACCACTTGCACTGACCCTAGTAATGCGTGAGCAATTTTAGGAACAGTGTCCGTTGTCATGATTGCACGTGCACAATCTTCCAATGAATCGATACTGAGTTCGGGTGCAATTACTCCTAGACCGGAAATAATTTTTTGCATTGGGAGTAGCTCGCCTATTAATCCCGTAGAACAAACTACAACTTCACCTGCTGAGATATCGAGAAGTTGGCCTACAACTTCTGCCGTCTTGTGCGTATCTGCAAAACCTTGTGGCCCGGTACATGCATTTGCTCCACCTGAATTTAACACCACTGCTCTAACAATCTCTTCTTTAATTACTTGCTTACTCCAAATTACGGGAGCTGCTATTACTTTATTTGAAGTAAATACAGCGGTACCGAAAAATGATGGCCCAGTATTAGAAATCAGAGTTAAATCAAGAGCACCGGTGCTCTTGATTCCTGCCGCACATGCCGCACCAACAAAACCGGCAGGTAGTTTCATACACCAAGCCCATCGGTTGACAAACCAGAACCCTCATGAAAACCGGTAATAATATTTGCATTTTGAATAGCTTGGCTAGCGGCACCTTTTCCTAAGTTATCAATTGCAACACTTACAACTAAACGATTCGTGTGCTCATCAACAGCAACCTGCATCTGTACTTTATTGGATCCCGTTACAGATCCCGTCTTAGGCAATTGCCCAATTGGTAGAACGTCAATAAAATATTCGTTTGCATAAGCTTGAGAAAATATTGCATGTGCCTGTTCTGTAGTCATAGCCTTGGTTAATTTTGCAGTTATTGTTGCAAGAATGCCACGCGGCATCGGTGCAAGTATGGGCGTAAAGAGAATATTCGTCTTTCGTCCAGAGATGTTGGAAAGTGTTTGTTCCATCTCAGGGGTGTGCTGATGAACTCCCCCGAATTTATATGATGTCAGAGAGTTCATAACCTCGCTAGCGATCAAATGTATCTTTGCTGTTCTTCCTGCCCCAGTAGTACCGGTCGCGGCTACTACTACAAGATCATTAAGGTCGATGAAATCAACCGCGGGAGATGCACCTAATGCAATAGCCGTTGGATAGCATCCTGGATTAGCAACTCTATTTACCGCTTTGATCTTGTCTCGCTGCCCTAGTATTTCTGGCAATCCATAAACCCAAGCTCCGGCATAGGTTCCACCATAATATTTCTCCCATGCTGCCGCATTCTCTAATCTGTAATCAGCACCTAAATCAACAATTTTCGTTGAGGCCGGGATTAGATTAATTATTGAAGCCGATTCACCATGTGGAAGAGCAATGAATACAAGTTCAATCTCTGAAAAATCGATTTCAGAGATAGAGAGGAACTTGTCTCCTGTGTGAGTAGTCAGATGCGGATGCACCGAAGTGACAAGTTCGCCTGCATTGGAGTGTGCACTGATAGCTGTAACTTCAAAATGAGGATGAACGGCTAGCAAACGAAGGAGTTCTCCCCCGGCATAGCCACTTGCTCCAATAACTGCTGTTTTCATGAATCAAGCATAAAGGCCAACCGATATTTATGCAAACTCCTGCATAATTATGCGGTTCGTACTACTGCCCCACACTTTTTGGCAGCAACTTCTGTGGCCGCTTCGCGCATGGCTGAAACTTCTTCGCCCGTGAGTGTGCGATCGGGTGCACGGAAAACTAAAGTGAAAGCTAGCGAGATCTTTCCATCACCAACTTTGTCATATCGATCAAAGAGCGTGACTGATTCAAGAAGTTCGCCTGCGCCTTCTCGTAGCGCCGACTCAACATCACTTGCAGAGGTTGTGGCATCAACAATTAATGCCACATCTTGCAATGCTGCGGGCATTGTTCCGACCCTGGTTGGTCGAACCAAGGCAGAGTCAGGCAGGGTGCTCAAACCAACAGCAAAGGCGACGCTTCGTTCAGGTAGGCCGTATTTAGCAACAATTCGAGGGTGAAGTTCGCCGGCACGGGCCACAGCCTTGCCATCAACGATTAATTCGGCGCATCGACCTGGGTGCCACGGTGCAAAATCTGAACGCTTGATACTCCACTCAAGATTGCAGAGTTTAAGAATATCTTGGGCGTACTCAATTGCATCCTGCCACGTATATGAGCGCGCTTTGCCTTGCCAATTTTCATTTTCAATCTTTCCAACCAACAATCCTGCAACGTGATATGCCTGAGGAGGAACTGAAGCAAAAATTTCCTCCATAATTTCTTGACTTGGACGCGAAGATATATCGGGTGAGATTGCACGTATGAGTTTTTGAGAACTGCGAAATATAGAACCCATTTCAAAGATTGCGAAATCTTTAGCACCTCGACTTATGTTGCGTTGCGCTACTTCAATCAAACCCGGTACTAAGTGGACCCGCATTAAAGGAAACTCTTCAGACATTGGATTTGCAATTGTGTATGTGCAAGCTCGATCTCCCACGAATCCCATGGCATCAATCGTCTCTTGATTAGTAAAAGGGAAAGTTTGGACTTCAGCTAAGCCTCTACTGGCCAACATTGTTGCAACGGCGCGACGACGTTTTTGAGTTGGAGTCAATGAAGCATGTTTTGGACGCGGTGGTAAAACAGATGGAATTTTGTCGTAACCAATCATGCGCGCTACTTCTTCTGTAAAATCTGCTGCAGTGAGTAGGTCTGAACGCCATGATGGTGGATCAATCGCCCAAGTTTTTTCATCGACGTCGCAACCAATTAAACGTAGGATCTGAGCAATTTGCGCCGCTGGAATATCAAAACCAAGAATTTTGGAAACATAGTTTGGGTCAATTGTGACAACGGGTGAATAAATTGGTTCACCATCAATAGCAGTAGCAACATGTTGAGCCGAACTGTTTTCAGTAAGCAACTGCACAAATCGAGCCGATGCAAATTGCGCAAGTGAGGGATCAACGCTTCGTTCGAGACGGCGAGAGGCTTCAGATGAAAGTTTGTGGCGCCTGGAGTTCTTTGCGATACATGTCGGATCAAATCGCACGGCTTCTAAAGCAATGTCCGTTGTCGATTCAGTAATCTCTGAAGATGCTCCACCCATTGTTCCGGCCAGTGCTAAAGGTTGCTCGTCATCGCAAACCATCAAATCATCTGGATCTAGTTGGCGAATCTGTCCATCCAAAGTAGTAAATGGCTGAACTGTGCCAGCGCGCTTAATAGTTAGTCCACCTTTGAGCTTAGATTTATCAAAGGCATGAAGCGGTTGACCTAGTTCGAGCATTACGTAGTTAGTTACGTCAACCACCAATGAAATTGAGCGCATGCCCATTTTTTCGATGCGGCGACGCATCCATAAAGGTGTTGTGGCAACTGGATCAAAGTTTGAAAGTGTTCGTAAATAAAATACTGAGGCAGTTGAGCGATCAGCAATTTTTGCTGTTACGCCAACACCTGTTTGTTTAAACTCTAGATTTCTTAGCGGATCTACGGGATCTTTGAATTGCGACCCAAGTGATCCGGCTACTTCACGCGCTATTCCGCGAATGCTAAGGGCGTAGCCACGATCGGGATTAACAGCGACATCGAAAATTACATCGTTGATCTGCAAACCTTCTATAGCATCGGCACCTATTTTTGCATCTGTTTCGGCAATGACCATAATGCCTGCATGTTCATCACTAATACCAAGCTCTCGGGCAGAACAAATCATTCCATTAGAGGTTTTTCCATAAGTTTCGCGAGCACTTATCGCAAAATTTCCTGGCAGTACCGCACCTGGAAGCGCCGCGACAATTAAATCTCCAACAGCAAAATTGGTGGCGCCGCAGATTACATACCGTGTTTCTTTCTCACCGCAATCTAACCCAACATAGCGAATAGGCTTTTTGTGTTCGGTCAACTCTTCAATTGAAATAACTCTGGCAAATTTCAATGGACCCGTTAAATCCGCGCCTTGATAAATAATATCTTCGACTTCAAAACCCACACGAATCAATCCATCTGAAATCTGATCAGCGGTAATCGATGCAGGGATTTCTACAAATTCTTTGAGCCATGACAGCGGAGCGCGCATTACAGACCCACTCCAAACTGGCGAGTAAAACGTAGATCGCCTTCAACGATGTCATGCATATCAGTGATGCCGTGGCGAACCATTAAGGTTCGCTCTAGACCCATTCCAAATGCAAAACCGCTGTACACATCGGTATCAATGCCACACGTTGCTAGAACTTTAGGGTTAACCATTCCGCATCCACCCCATTCGATCCAACGATTGTTGAAGAAGATATCTACTTCAGCACTTGGTTCGGTGAATGGGAAAAACGAAGGGCGAAGCCGTGTTGTGACATCAGGGCCAAACATATGACGCGCAAAATTATCTAAAGTTCCTTTTAGATGCGCCATCGTTATGCCTTTATCGATTACTAAGCCCTCCACCTGATGAAAAACTGGACTGTGGGTTGCATCGAGTTCATCGGCGCGGAAAGTTCGGCCTGGACAGATAACGTAAATAGGTGGCTCTTGAGTAAGCATCGATCGAATTTGTACTGGTGAAGTATGAGTGCGCAAGACCATGCCAGATTCAACGGGCTCTATGAAAAAAGTGTCCTGCATCGTTCGCGCCGGATGATCGGCTGGGATATTGAGAGCGTCGAAATTGAGCCAACCAGATTCAAGTTCTGGTCCTTCTTCAACTGAGTAACCCTGTTCAATGAAGAAATCTGAGACTTCATTTCTGATAATCGATATCGGGTGCAATCCACCTCGGTGTCCGCGATTTACTGGCAATGTAATATCTACAACTTCTTCTAACAATACTTTCTTATCCCGCTGCGCCTCTAAATCAGATGTTGCTTGGGCAAGAGCTAGAGCAATCGCCGCCTTCGCATCGCCAATAATTTTTCCAAAACTTGCTTTTTCCTCTGGTGAGAGTGAACCCAAAGTTCGGGAAGCTAGAGAAATAGGGGCCTTGTCCCCCGAGTGTGCCAAACGGGCAACTTTCAATGAATCTAAATCTGGAGCGGCGCTAAAAGCGAGTTGGGCATCTTTAACCCATTGTGTGACTTCTTCTTGGCGCATATGGCGAACTCTATCGTGTGAGAGTTTAGGAAGTCGGGATATTTGCTAGGTGATACATAACAATGGTTGCTGCCGAGGAGAGATTTAGGCTTTCAGCATTACCAGGCATGGAGATTCTGACTTGTTCGATGGAGTCAGTGGATTGCCCCGTTGCTAATCCCCTGGCTTCATTTCCAAAAATCGCCACGCAGTCTTTCGTGACTATTAATTGCGATAAGGATGCATTTCCACCGGCACCAAGGGTGAAGGCTTGAACGCCTAAATTGAGAACAACAGAGAGTTCGACATTTTCAAATACCGGGATGTGCCATAGAGATCCCGCGGTGCTGCGAACAACCTTTGGGGAGAAGAGATCAACGCTGCCAGGAGATGTAATCACTGCATCAATACCAAAGGCATCGGCTGAACGAATGATTGTTCCTGCATTTCCGGGATCTTGAATCTCAGATAAATAGATAAATTTACGGTGGCCATTTAATTCGATGGACTCAAAACTATTTTGAGGTGTAGTGCAAATCGCCAGAATTCCTTGTGGCGTAATTGTCTCGGACATAGCCTTCATAACATCATCGGAGACATCAATAACATTGAAGGAATCTAGGTTAGTTAGTAATTCAACTTTGCTTCGGCCCGATGGAGTTAAATAGAGAGTTTCAATTACGGGACCATTTTTTGATACTAAAGCTTCGCGGGCACATTGCATTCCTTCTGCAACAAACTGGCCCGCATTCCTTCTTTCTTTTGTACCCCGAGAACCAATAAGAGCCTTAACTCGCGCAATATGTGGCGAGTTAAGGCTCTCAATCATTGGATTCTATTAAGCTGATACGAGGCTCTTGCGAGCAACATCAACAAGTGTCTTAAATGTTGCAGGATCATTTGTTGCTAGCTCTGATAGAACGCGACGATCAACTTCTACTCCAGCAGCCTTTAGGCCCTGGATGAAACGGTTGTATGTAAGACCATGTTCGCGGCATCCAGCGTTAATGCGCTGAATCCAAAGACGACGGAAATCGCCTTTCTTATCTTTACGGTCGTTGAATGCATAAACCATTGAGTGCGTAACTTGTTCCTTGGCCTTTGTG
>CAIJYZ010000097.1 GCA_903825015.1 uncultured Actinomycetes bacterium | reverse complement strand
GCCGCTGAATAATTTAAATCCAGATCAAGTCGTTGCACTTGGAGCAGCAATGCAAGCAGATTTGCTAGCGGGTAACCAAAGCAAAGATGACGAGTGGTTATTGTTAGATGTAATTCCGCTGTCCTTGGGGATTGAGACTATGGGTGGCTTGGTGGAAAAAATTATTCCTAGAAATACCCCCATTCCAGTAGCAAGAGCACAAGATTTCACGACCTATAAAGATGGACAGACCGCACTAGCTATTCAGGTAGTACAGGGTGAGCGTGAGCTTGCACAAGATTGCCGCTCTTTAGGGAAGTTTGAATTAAGAGGTATCCCGCCAATGGCTGCTGGCGCTGCGAGGATTCGGGTGACCTTCCAGGTTGACGCAGATGGATTGTTGTCGGTGAGTGCTATAGAGCAGGGTTCCGGCGTACAGGCATCGATTGATATCAAACCGTCTTATGGTTTAACCGATGCTGAAATTACTCGCATGTTACAAGACGGTTTTGCTTCAGCGAAGGAAGATCTTGTCTCAAGATCTTTGCGCGAAGAACAGGTCAATGCGCAGCGTTTGTTAGATGCAGTACAAACAGCGCTAGCTAGTGATCGCAATCTTTTGAATGCTGAAGAGCAATCTGCAATCGACCAAGAGATGGCTAGCTTGCAAAAGATATTGAAAGAAGAAACAGATAGTGCGATTGTTCGTAAAGCGGTTGATCATGCTGCCAAAGCTACCGATGACTTTGCTCAAATGCGCATGAATGCGAGTATTCAAAAGGCTTTATCTGGCAAGAATGTCGCAGAGATTTAAAACAATCAACACAAAATACACAGAAAAGAATCATGACTCAAATCGTTGTCTTACCGCATAGTGAATATTGCCCTGAAGGCGCCGTTGTTGAGGCTGCACCCGGTACATCGATTTGTGAGGCTTTGTTAGAAAATAACATTCCGATTGAGCATGCTTGTGATATGGTTTGCGCTTGCACCACTTGCCATGTCATTGTTAAAGAAGGCTATCAGAGTCTAAATCCTCCTGATGAGAATGAAGAGGACTTATTGGATCGCGCCTGGGGTCTCAATCCGCAATCTCGTTTATCCTGCCAAGCGATTGTGGCTCGTGAAGACTTGGTGATTGAGATTCCGAAGTACTCTATTAATCACGCCAAAGAAAATCATTAAAGCTAAGAACTAGAAATTCATGAGGTTTCTTGTTTACTTTTTTAGTGTCTTAGTTGCTTCCCTCAATCTGGTTCATGCGGATGAACATCCCGGGGTAGCAACGGAGCTTATTATTCGAAGTGGTAATGATTGGACTGGTAGCCCTCTGCCACCTTATCTATCGGATGCCCCAGAAGTTGCTGTAATGAAATACATCATCCCGCCAGAAACAGCATTACCCATTCATCAGCATCCATCCATTAACGCTGCCTATGTAGTAGATGGAGAAATTACCGTAGTACAAGAAGGCGGGATTCAACGGAATTTCAAGAAGGGCGATGTCATCGTAGAGATGGTAGGAAAGTGGCACTATGGGGTCAATCAGAGTACAAAACCAGTGGAGCTAATCGTTTTTTATGCCACCACCAAAGATCTGCCACTGGCAATCAAGAAGTCAAACCCCTAAAAACAGACTAAATTGCACCAAGTTGATGCATTAGGGCACAGATTCATGCAATTCGCTGTCATGCAGCTGAAATACAGGACTAATATGAACTTGTAGTTTGTTCTTTAAGCAGTACCTCCAAAAATCTTTTTCAAGCCATCCTTCGGGGTGGCTTTTTCTTTGCTAAGAAAGCACTAGCATTCGAATTTGGAGACCAACTCTTTTAGTCTTGCGGCAACCCTTGCCAACTCCATGGAAGAATTTTGAATCTCAGAAGACCCACTGGAGATTCCTCGAGAGGTCAATGCAACCGCCTCAATGGTTTCGGTAATTTTTGCAGAGCTTCCAGCTGAGGTAGAGATATTCCGGGAGATTTCACTCACGGTAGCTACTTGTTCCTCGACAGCCGTAGCAATGACAATCGAGATCTCATCAATTTTATTAATAATCTGGGTAATTTCTTGAATAGATTCAATTGCACCTTTTGCATCCAACTGAATCGTATCGATGGAATGACCGATCTCATTCGTCGCCTTCGCTGTTGAGCGAGCTAACTCTTTAACCTCATTCGCAACCACGGCGAATCCTTTACCAAGCTCACCAGCACGAGCCGCTTCAATGGTGGCATTCAGTGCCAGCAGGTTAGTTTGCTCTGCAATATCAGCAATCACTGCTACTACTTCGCCGATTTGAATACTGCTATTGCTCAGCTTGGCCATTTTTTGATTGGTGTTATTCGCAATTTCTACTGCACGATTGGCAACGCGAGAGGCTTCCATGGCGTTAATCGATATTTCTCGGATACTGGTGCTGAATTCTTCAGTCGCTGCGGCAACAGAGTGGGTATTTTGACTCACATTATCTGAAGACTGCGCAACATCATTGGCTTGAGCTGACGTCTCTTCAGCGTTGGCATTGAGTTGGGCACTTACTGCCGCAAGCTCTTCTGAGGAGGAGCTAATCATTAAGGCATTACCACTAATCTCTTGAATCGCATTACGTAAATTACTCTGCAATGTTTGGACTGATTGTGCAATTTGACCCACTACACCTACATAATCAGCGCCTTCAATTTTCGTATTTAAGCGTGATTCAGCGAGCGCGTTAAGAGATTCTTTGGTTTTGTGTAATGGATCAATAATGGAATGCCTGAAACGGATCCCAACCAAAATGCTGAGGAAAATGGCCGCAAGAATAGTGATTCCGGTAGACCAAATGGCATTCGATTTTGCTGCCAAAGCCCCATCGTAGTAGATCTGAGCGCTCTCTAATTTCACTTCAATAAAATCTTGCAGATTCTTAGTGATATTCGGTTTAAAGCCTGTAAACTTTGGGCCAAAGTACATTGCAGTTGCTGCAGCTGGCGAATTTTTTTCTAGAATAATTACTTGCTCGATAGCCACTAGATAAATATTAAAGTCTTCAACAAGCTCATTGAATTCCACGCGTGTTTTTGAGCGGACAATATTCGCATCTACCCGTTGCAGGGTTTCTTGTAAATCATTACGTAGTTTTTCAATATTAGCGAGAGCCGTCTCGCGTATGGCTTGCCCTTCAGATTTTGAGGGCGCCGTTGAAGCTAGCAGGAGGTGATTAATCTCCACGTCGAGTGCAATCGCATCCACCTGAAGTTGTCTTGAGTCGCTTATACCTTGCGCGCCTTGTACGTATAGCCATTTAGCACTTTGACCCATGATCTGGTAGCCATAAATTGAAATGCCACCAACGATAAGGGTAAATACAAGGATTAGTCCAAAGCTCACTTGAAGCTTGGTTTTAACTGTGGATTTTCTTTCGAATTTATCTAGTAGGGTACGAAACATTCGTGGCAGCTTCCTATTGAAGGTTCTTGGGCAGGTTGAGCGATTGAAAGAAGGGGATTTAGAGATTATTACTTAATTTAAGCTAATATCGTTATTAGTCCTCATTCTATCTGCCCGACGAAAGAAATGTCTATTAGTATTGGTTTAAATGGAAAATCACGACGATATCCTTGCTGAATTCATCCTGGAGGCTCGGGAAATAATCGATCAATTGGATGTCGATTTTGTGCGCTTTGAGGAAAACCCGAATGATCAATCATTGGT
>CAIJYZ010000096.1 GCA_903825015.1 uncultured Actinomycetes bacterium | reverse complement strand
CGTTAACTGGACGACGTCCAGTTTCAGTGAAGTAGCCAGTTAATACCTGAATCGCTGCTGCAAGTGAGATACCGATTAATACCGCACCGATTGCAAGAACGCGTGGGTTTGTATTTCCAGCATCAGCGATTGCCTCTGGTGAAAGTCCAGTCATCAACTTAAAATCAGATGGTAGGTAGGTAAATGTTGCGAGCGCAGTTAGACCTGCTGAAATTAACGCTGACATAAAGAATGAACGGTTAATTGCAGTCATTGCTGATTTATCTGTGCTGCGAAGTTTAGTTAAGAAGATTCCGATAACTGCTGTAACAGTTCCGATTGCAGGAACGATCAATGGATAGATAAGTCCTGAATCACCGAAAGCTGCTTTTCCTAGAATCAATGCGGCAACAAGAGTCACTGCATATGACTCGAACAAGTCTGCAGCCATACCGGCACAGTCACCAACGTTGTCTCCGACATTGTCAGCGATTGTTGCTGCGTTACGTGGGTCATCTTCTGGAATATTTTTTTCAACTTTACCGACAAGGTCAGCTCCAACATCTGCTGCCTTTGTAAAGATTCCGCCACCGACGCGCATAAACATTGCGAGCATCGCTGCACCGAAACCAAAACCTTCAAGAACTGCTGGTGCATCTTGGCGATAGATGATCACAACAAGTGATGCACCGATAAGTCCAAGACCAACAGTTGTCATACCAACTACGCCGCCTGTGCGGAATGCGATTTGAACGGCCTTTTCGCCATCCTTGTTACGTGCTGCATCTGCAACGCGAACATTTGCGCGCACTGCCAGCCACATACCGTTGTAACCCACGAGTGCAGAAAACGCTGCTCCAAGTAGGAAGAAGATTGATCGTCCGATACGGATCTCAGTTGCACCAGGAAGTGCGAACAGTAGAACGAAGACGATTCCAACAAAGTAGGAAAGTGTGCGGAACTGACGTGAAAGAAATGCCGCTGCGCCTTCTTGAACCGCTTCAGCGATTTCGCGCATCTTTGGTGTGCCATCACTAGCTGCCAAAACCTGTGCACGTAATGCATAGGCGATTGCTAGCGCACCGAGCGAAATCGCTAGGACGATGTAGGCATATGTCAGATTTGATCCAGTTACTTGTACAAGTGATACGGTGCTTGAAGCACGCATAGGTTCTCCTCCATTGGAGTTACGGTGCCCTGTTCGAGAGTCGGGCGCGAGACTACGGAAGTGTAGGTCAGAAGACCCCGTTTGGGGCAAATTCATACATATCTATTGTCCGCGCTAGAGGAGAATCGCTATATGGCAGGGGTTCCGCCCGAGCCCACCACTCCGGTCATCCGTTTTTTGGCCCAAAGGATTAACCTTGGCTCATGAGCAACTTTCCGCAGGGCTTTATTTGGGGCGCCGCCACCTCCAGCTACCAGATCGAGGGCGCTGCCCATGAAGATGGCCGAGGCGCCTCTATTTGGGACACCTTCTGTGCAACTCCAGGAAAGGTAGCTAAGGGCGATACCGGTGATGTGGCTAATGATCACTACCACCGCTACCCCGAAGATATCGCCATCATGAAAGATCTTGGCCTTGCCGGATATCGATTTTCGTTTGCTTGGCCCCGCATGTTTCCAAATGGCGATGGCGCTCGCGAAGAACGCGGCTTTGCTTTCTATGACCGATTAATAGATTCACTTCTTGAAGCCAATATCGAACCACTTGCAACTTTGTATCACTGGGACTTGCCACAAGCGTTGCAAGATAAAGGCGGTTGGGAAAATCGCGACACAATTAAACATTTTGCAGATTATTCAGCAGCTGTCGTTGTACGATTTGGTGATCGCGTAAAGAAGTTCACTCCAATAAACGAACCGTGGGTTGTTGCTTGGCTTGGAAATGGAATTGGAATCCACGCACCAGGAAAAATTGATCGCAAAGCTGCTTGGGCAGTTGCACACCACACCGTTGTTGCACATGCTGCTTCAACTCAAGCAATGCGGTCAGTGCGCGACGATATTTTAACTGGCCCAGTGTTAAATCAAACTCGTTCGGTTCCTGATGATATTAATGATCCAAAGCAAGCACACGCTGCAGACCTCATTGATGCAATTAGTAATCGTTTTTGGATGGATGCATTTATGTACGGCAAGTATCCGCAGATCGTTATGGATACTTTTGGCGACGAACTAAGCCCTTGGATTAAAGATGGTGACTTAGAAGCTGCAACAGTTGAAAATGATTTCATCGGCATCAATTACTACTTTGATAACCGTGTTGGTCCTTCCCTTGGTGGAAAACCAGAGTGGCATTCAATATCTGGAGTTTTCAATTTGGATATCGATGAAACACCACGCGGCCCATTGACCGATATGGGTTGGCCGTTGACTCCCGAAGGTCTTGAGGGATTACTTGTTCGTTGGCACCAAGAACATGGAGACAAACTTCCAGATCTTTACATCACTGAAAATGGCGCCGCATATGATGAAGGGCCAAGTGATGATGGCGCTGTTCATGATCAGCGCCGCATTGATTACTTATCAACTCACTTAAAAGCTGTATCAAATGCCATTGCCCAAGGTTCACCTGTGAAGGGTTATTACCAGTGGTCTTTGATGGATAACTTTGAATGGGCTTTGGGTTACGACAAGCGTTTTGGCATTGTTCACGTTGATTTCGATACACAAAAGCGAATCATCAAAGATTCAGGCTTTTGGTACCGCGATCAGATTAAAAACAATGGCGCTGATATTTAACCCTTAAGGATTATTTTACGGAGCCAGCTAGCAAGCCACGTACAAAGTAGCGCTGTAGTGAGAAGAACACGATCAACGGAATGATGATCGAGAACAGCGCTGCAGGGGCAACGTTTTCCCAGTGAGAGCCAAGTGATCCACCAAGATTTGCTAAGTGCAAAGTAAGTGGAGCGACATCATCGGTTCCGCCAGCAAATACAAGGGCGACAAGCAGATCATTCCAAATCCATAAGAACTGGAAGATTGCAATTGATGCGATGGCTGGAATAGAAAGTGGCAAAACAATACGGCGGAAAACTTCGAAGTGGTTGGCGCCATCAACACGAGCCGCTTCCATAATTTCGCGAGGCAATGCGGCAACGAAGTTGTGTAACAAATAAATCACAAGAGGCAGACCAAACATGGTGTGAGGCAACCAAACTGATGCCAGGGTGCCCACAATGTGTAGCTGCGGAATAATTGTGTGGCCAAATAGCTGAACGCCTGTTGCAAAAAAAGTAAGCAATGGCAGAAGTGAAAGCTGTAGTGGAACGCCTTGCAGGGCAAACAAACCGTAGAAAACGTGATCGCTAAAGCGGAATGGAATCCATGCAAGTGCGTAAGCGGCCATCAGACCAAGGCCCACAGAGAGCAGCACCGCAGGAATTGTGATTGCAAGTGAGTTGATAGCAAAAGGAATCATTCCTTGCTCGCCAACAGTGCCACCAGATTCAAACAAGATTGCGCGGAAGTTATCGAATGTAAAGGTTGGGTGGGTAAATGAAGTCCACCAACCAGTTGAAAGAATGTCTTCCTTCTTACGGAACGATGTCACAACCAATCCAAAAGTAGGCACAGTCCATAAAACAGCGATAACAGTTACAACCATCGATGCGATGGGGGAAGTAAATGGACGGCTAGATGCGTGGCCTTTGTTAGACATTAGTGCTTCCTTTCTAGTCGAAGGGAGCGAATGTTGTAATAAGTAATTGGAATAACGCCAAGGAAGATAAGTACGGCCAGAGCTGACCCGCGGCCATAGTTCAAGTAAACAAAGTTCTCGTCGAACATACGGTTAGACAAAACATCGGTCTTGAAGTTTCCGCCGGTCATTGTGTGAATAACATCGAATAATTTGAGCGTACCCACCATGGCAGTAGTTAGAACAACGATGATTGTGGTGCGCACCATTGGCACGGTAATTGTTCTAAATAATCTAATTCCTGTAGCGCCATCAAGTTGGGCGGCTTCTTCGATTTCAGTAGGTATGCCCTTAATCGCAGCCGACAAGATAACCATTGCAAAACCCGTGAAGCCCCAGATGTAAACAACCATCAAAAATAAGTTGTTCCATGGTGACCACAACAACAAATGCTTAACATCGATATGCAACCAAGTCATGATCTGACCGACTAGTCCAGTCTGTGCATGCGCTGGCTCTTGATAGGCATACATCAAGTTCCAGATCAAAGATCCGCCAACAAAAGAGATTGCCATTGGCATGAAAATTAAGGATTTTGCAAAAGCCTCACGCTTCATTTTATTAAGCATCGTGGCTAATGAAATGCCAAGAGCGGTCACAATTACAGGGCAGATAATCACCCAAGAGATTGTGTTAATAAAAGCTAAGCGAATGTCGGGATCGTGAATTGCATTTGAATAGTTTTTTAATCCTACCCACTGTGAAGAGTCAGCGTTTTTAAATGACTCCATAAATGTTTGAATCGCAGGAATACCAAGTCCTGTCATTACCAAAATTAGCGCCGGTACTAAGAACAAACCAATTGCTAATGAGTTTTGCTTCTTGCCTTTAATGCGAGCGCCTGCAGCAAATGCGATTCCATAAAAACCAAAGAAGATAACGATGACTGAGAGAATCTGAAAGATCTTTGGCCAGGAGCTTGCGAAGATTGAACCAAATGTAATCATTTCGTTTTGCTCCCTTTCTTATGTAAAAAATTTATTGAGTTAAATCTATTTATGATGTTGAAACCGGGGCCCACCAAGAGGTGGGCCCCGGTTCCTTTACAGCGTGTAGCTAGTGGTATTTATTTACCAGTTAGCATCAATAGCTGCTGCAACATCCTTCATTGACTTGCCTTCTGCGTAGAACTT
>CAIJYZ010000095.1 GCA_903825015.1 uncultured Actinomycetes bacterium | reverse complement strand
CTAACTCCGGTCCGGCGAGATCTCTTGGGTTCTTATGAAAGAAAATTGCAGCGCTAAGAACTAACACACATGGGGCGAACCAATTGATTGTTATTACTCCCCCACCTAACAAGTGGGCGATAACCATACTCAAAGTACATAACGATGCCAGGGCTCCAGATCTAATAGCCCGGTTTAGCAACATCCGCGTAGTTTAATCAGGGAAGAAGTCGAAAAGGAAGTCTTTAGAGATGGAAATCCTGGTGTGTCCTTTTTAAGCTTTCTCAGCTGTCTTCGACATTCGACTACTTCTTAAAGCGCCTAACAATGACTATGAGAGCACCAAGCAATATCAATGCACCAAGCCCATTGACTAATAAATTACTGCCACTCTCTTCAGAAATTCCATTAGCTTCCTCAGCAGTTTCCTCGTTGCCAGCACTTGTAAGTGTTGGCGTTTGCCCGATGGTGAAACTGTAATCACCCTCAACAGGGTGCCCATCTTCAGATACAACTCGATAATGAACTGAAACCAACCCTGTCACATCAGTTAATTGAAGCCGATTTGAAATCTTTGTGCCCTCAACGACAGATACTGGATCTGAAATAACCTGCCCTTGCTCATCTGTCACAGTTATTGAATTGATTGATTCATTTCCTAGGGTTTGTAATTTGCCATCAAATTCAATCGAGACTTCACTTGGAGCGGCGATGACAGTTGAATCCGCAGCCGGGGTTGCCTGAGTAATCTCCCCGTGCGCGAAGGCGTTAATAGGGGACGAAAAGAGCACTACAGCCAGCAGGATGAATATCTTTTTTATCATCTGTTAATCCTAATCTAGAAAGAAATCGGGAAGGAAGTCTTTGGTGCCTGGAGTCACGGAATATTTCTCAAGATCGGTAATACCTTCAGAGGCCAGTAGCACATCATCGACGAAAAAGTTTCCAGTGCATTCAGTCGATAGGCGGTTAAAGATTATGTAAGCAGCATCCGCCAATATCGCAGGCGTGCGTCCAGCACTGGCATCGATACCAGGAATCATCTGCAAAGCAGCAGTGTCAATTACGGTTCGAGGCCAGAGAGCATTGACTGCAATTCCATCACGCTTAAACTCTTCTGCCATTCCTAATACGCACATACTCATGCCGTATTTGGCCATTGTGTAGGCAACGTGATTTTTAAACCACATTGGTTTCATTGAAAGCGGTGGAGAAAGATTCAAAATATGAGGGTTGCGACCTTCAGCGGCAGATTTGCGAAGATGTGGCAAAGCCGCTTGGGAAGTTAAGAAAGTTCCGCGAACATTTACATCAAACATTAAATCAAACCTTTTGGCCGGAGTTGCATCGGTGCGAGTCAAATTAATTGCACTTGCATTGTTAATCAAAATATCTATCCCGCCGAAAGCTTCAGCTGCTTGATTGACTGCCGCTTCGATTTGTAACTCATCGCGGAGGTCACATTGAATTGCAAGAGCTTTTCCACCTGCAGCTTCAATTTCAGCCGCCGCCGTGTGAATTGTTCCTGCAAGTTTAGGATTTGGTTCAGAAGTCTTTGCTGCAATGGCAACTGAGGCACCATCTGCTGCGGCACGTAATGCAATGGCTAGGCCAATGCCACGGGATCCTCCAGTAATAAATATTCTCTTACCTGCAAGTGTCATGATGAACCTTTCTTAGCCATAAATTTCATAAATGCTTCCATTGCTTCATCAGATTGCAAGGCCATGGAAAAGATTTCAAACTCTGCCTTCATGACTGCAGCAACTGCATCGTGATTGCGAGCCTTCAGGAGCGCTTTGGTATTAATAATTGCCTGAGGGGGCTGCTCTGCAATGTGTTGTGCGATTTTCATTGCAGCAGCTAATGCATCCGAATCGATTTCGGCAATAAGTCCCATTTCAAGAGCTGCGTCTGGACCAAAGCTTTCGCCTGTAAAGAAAATCTTGGCCGCTCTTTGATAGCCCACCAACTGTGGGAAGAGGAAACTAGAACCGGCCTCTGGCACTAAGCCAAGGGATGCAAAGGGCATCGAGAACTTTGCACTGGGTGCGGCAACCACAACATCACAGTGCAAAAGCATTGTTGTCCCGACTCCAACAGCATTGCCTTTTACGGCAGCGATAAGCGGTTTCGGGAATTCAAGGAGAGATCCTAAAAACTGGGCAACATCTGATGACTCATTCGTTGGCGGGTTGTCCATGAAATCAACAATGTCGTTACCGGCGGTGAAGTGATCACCCTCGCTGGTCAGCACTACGGCGAGGATACCGAAATCTCCCGCAGCATCGTTG
Organism: uncultured Actinomycetes bacterium; assembly: GCA_903825015.1. Classification (GTDB taxonomy): domain Bacteria; phylum Actinomycetota; class Actinomycetes; order Nanopelagicales; family Nanopelagicaceae; genus Planktophila. The sequence goes on along the minus strand of CAIJYZ010000095.1, from coordinate 1,628 downwards.
AGGCCCTTAGTCAGCCCGGCATACATCCCCCGGGTAAGTGCGTTCATTTTCGCTGGGCGGTTGAAAGACAGGGTCAAAATGGAGCCTGATTGTGTGGCCAAAATTTCACTCATTTTCCCATCTTAGGGGTGATTTTACCTATAAGAAAGTAGCAGAATAGGCTTACCGCGGAGAGGTGGCTATCGATATGGCACGGGACATAACAATTGCAACACGAGAACTATCACCCTTTGAACAGTTAGTTCTTAATCTTTTGTGTGAAGGTAAATCAAACTCTGCCATCGCATCTGAAACTGCGCATACTGAAAAAGTTATTGAAAATACAGTCAGTCGAAGTGCGCAAGTTTTTGGAATCAAATCAGATAGCGAAACAAACTTACGTGTTTTATTAGCTCTTGCATTTCGAACACATTATGGTGACAAGGCATTTGATACTTTAAATGTTCCATGTGCGCATTTGGAAGTTGGACCAGATGGCAAACCAATGTGCAACAGACACGTAGATTAATTTTTATCTAGTACTTAAAAACTGTCTAGTCAATCACATGTATTGAGGGCTACCCCTCTCGCTTTTTCATAATTCTCTCACCGAGTGGTGACCCTCGCACTTTCGAACTTCCACGCATCGTTAAGCGAGTTAACTATGCAATGCATCAATTAAGGATGCCTAAGAGGGAGAGTAATTAAATGAAACGTAGAACATTTGACAAGCTGGTTTCTATGGTCGGCTTGGGCTTAGCAGTACTTCTATTAATTTTCGCAGGACTTCTTAACTTCGGTGCCGGTTTTGCAAATGACTCAGTGCAAACTCAATTAGCAAATCAAAACATTGCATTCCCTGCAGAAGCAGCACTCCCAAGTGCAACTAAAGATCAACTTGCTAAGTGGGCTGGCAAGCAAGTGACAACTGGAGAAATGGCCCGTGATTATTCAGATCTATTTATTTTGGAACATATGAATGCGGCAGCAACTGCTGTACTAGGTAAGCCAGCAACATACTCAGAGGTTTCTGCTGCATATATGACAGCACAACGTGATGGTGTAACAACTCCAGAACAACTTCAAAAGATTGCTGACTTGAAAGAAACTTTGTTCCAAGGAAATACATTACGCGGAATGCTTCTTGAGGCTTTCGCATTTGGAACTATGGGTGTTATCGCTGGTTATGCAGCAATCGCTGCTCTCGTTGGCGGAATTCTCTTCCTCTTACTAGTTCTTGCTGGGTTTAGAAATATTCGTCGCACTCCTGAGGATGCGACGATTTAACCCTCAACTCTCCGTGAGGGGTTAGGAAAGGCCCCCTGGTTAATACCAGGGGGCCTTTTCATTACTATTTTTTTACTTTATCGCTCTAGCTTTCCAGAGATGAAATCTTCTACCTTATTATGAGCTTGCTCATCTGTGTACTGAACAGGTGGTGTTTTCATGAAGTAGCTAGAAGGTGAGAGCAGAGCTCCACCAATCTTGCGATCAAGACCGATCTTGGCGCAACGGAGTGCATCGATGATTACACCAGCAGAGTTAGGTGAATCCCATACTTCCAACTTGTATTCCAAGTTAAGAGGAACATCGCCAAAAGCGCGGCCTTCGAGGCGAACGTAGGCCCACTTGCGATCATCTAGCCATGG
>CAIJYZ010000094.1 GCA_903825015.1 uncultured Actinomycetes bacterium | reverse complement strand
CGATGCGGAGAATGTCAGGCCTGGGGCAGCGTTGAAGAGCTTGCTGCTCCTAAGAAACTCTCATTACAAGCTGGAAATGTAACTAGCAAAGCAACACCTATCGGCGATGTTGATCTATCGGCAGCGCATGCACGTCCTACTGGAGTTTCCGAACTCGATCGCGTACTTGGCGGTGGATTAGTTCCGGGGGCTGCAATCTTGTTAGCGGGCGAACCTGGAGTTGGAAAATCAACGCTACTTCTATCAGTTGCTGCGCAAACTGCAGCAAAGGGAATTCCTGCGCTCTATGTCAGTGGCGAAGAATCAGCATCGCAAGTCCGCTTACGCGCCGAACGAATTAAGGCGATTGACCCACAGCTATTTCTTGCATCAGAGACAGATTTAGGCGCAGTCATCGCACATATCGATGCCGTTAAACCACAGCTCTTAATCATTGACTCAGTACAAACAATTGGCAGTAGCACTGCCGATGGTTCACCTGGTGGAGTAACTCAAGTACGCGAAGTTGCAGGTGCATTAATTCGAATCTGTAAGGATCGCGACATCACTTTGCTGCTGGTCGGCCATGTAACTAAAGATGGATCTATTGCAGGACCGCGATTGCTCGAACACATTGTTGATGTTGTTCTGCAGTTCGAAGGCGAGCGTCACTCTCGCCTTCGTTTAATCCGCGCAATCAAAAACCGCTTTGGTGCATCTGATGAAGTTGGTTGTTTTGATCTCAGTGATTCAGGTATCGAATCAGTTCTTGATCCAACCGGTTTATTTACTTCCCGTCATGCCGAACCAGTTCCAGGAACATGTGTCACAGTTACTCTCGAAGGACGACGCCCACTACTTGCAGAGATCCAAGCACTGGTAAGCCAGGGTCGTGAAAATGATTTTGGAAATGCACGCCGCGTCGTTTCTGGCCTTGATTCTGCCCGTACATCAATGACTTTGGCGGTGCTCGAACTTCGCGCTGGAGTTCGTGTGGGTGGGCGTGATGTTTATGCCGCAACAGTTGGTGGAATGAAAATGTCCGAACCTGCCGCAGATTTAGCATTGGCCCTAGCGGTGGCATCAGCAGCAAAAGGCTTGGCTTTACCATCAGATTTAGTTGCAATTGGTGAAGTTGGTTTAGCGGGTGAAATCCGCAAGGTCAGCGGAGTTGATCGCCGTTTACAAGAGGCTTTCCGCTTAGGTTTTAAACGTGCACTTGTGCCAGCTGGATCTGAAACAAAGATTGCAGGCATGGAGATCGTAGAAGTTTCACGACTTGACCAGGCACTCAAACGGGTAAAAATAACTGGCGAATGAACGCGCTTGAAAAACCAATAGTTAACTGGTTTAAGAAAAACAAACGCGATCTTCCTTGGCGAAACACAACACCATGGGGTGTCATGGTCAGCGAATATATGTTGCAACAGACGCCTGTTAATCGCGTCTTACCTAAATGGCATGAATGGATGCAGATCTGGCCGACACCTGCAGATCTTGCACAAGCAACACCAGCACAAGTAATTACTGCATGGGGCCGTCTTGGTTATCCCCGACGTGCATTGCGTTTACATGCGGCAGCACAAATCATCGCCCAAGATTTTAATAACCAAGTCCCACAAGATGTTCAAACTCTACAAACTCTGCCCGGCATTGGTGAATACACCGCCGCTGCAATCGCAGCCTTTGCTTATGAAAAACAAACTCTGGTGATGGATGTAAATATTCGCAGGTTACTGACGCGCATTATTGATGGCAATGAACATCCAAAACCTTCACCAACGGCAAACGAGAAATCATCACGCCTTGCTCTACAACCAGCCAAGGACGCTCATATCTGGGCTGCTGCGACAATGGAACTTGGCGCACTTATTTGCACTTCTAAAAATCCAATCTGCGAACAATGTCCAGTGATTGGCCAATGTAACTGGCGTAAGAATGGTTACCCCGAAACTGATTTAGTGCGTAAGTCACAGGATTGGCATGGCACTGATAGGAAATGCCGCGGAACAATTGTGCAGGCACTTCGTGAGAATGAATCGCTTACTGAAAATGCAATTAAGAAACTATGGCCCGATGAGTCGCAGGTTGAAAAAGCGCTCAAGACTCTTCAAGCAGATTTACTTATTGAAGCTATCCCCCGCAGCCGCTATAGACTTCCGCAATGATACGAGTAGCGGTGAAAGAAGATGCTCCACGCATTCTTCAACTCATTAAGGATTTAGCTGAGTATGAGAAAGCACCTTTGGAAGCAAAGGCAACACTTGAACAAATCGAAGAAACTATCTTTAGTGACAAACCAACTGCCTATTGCCATGTCTGTGAAGTCGATGGACAAGTAATTGGCATTGCAATCTGGTTCCTCAACTATTCAACATGGCTCGG
>CAIJYZ010000093.1 GCA_903825015.1 uncultured Actinomycetes bacterium | reverse complement strand
TCTACAGTCGCAGTACCTATGACTACGCCATCTCCATAAGGACGGTTATTTTCCATTCCAAACTGTGTTGACCTGTGACGCGCAAACTCGTCAATCTCAGTAAATGAATCTGGGTCAACAAGCATCGCAATGCGCTCACGCGCAGTGTTCTTGCCCTTGGCATGTTGTTTTTCAACGGCGCGTGCCGAGCCAGCGTGTACCGCTTCCTCAATTCGCGCGCGTAGATCTTCAATTTTTCCGGCAGTTGTATGCAGATCACGGCTCATGCCCCTACGGTACATGCCATGGGCAAGCAAATGCTAAGAGCGGCGCTAGATAAAGAGCTGATCAACTCATTGGTTACGCATTACTGGCGAGTAAGCGTGGTTGATGTCACCGCATCGACTCAAAGCCTTCTTGTGACACGAGCACTTGCCGGAAAAGCAAAACCTGGTGATGTTGTAACTGCAAATTTCCAACGAGCTGGACGCGGAAGGATGTCACGCACATTTGAAGCACCTAAGAATTCAGCCCTTCTATTTTCTTTTTTCTTAAGACCAAAGAGAAAGAAAGAGGATTGGGGATGGATCGCCCTAATTGCTGGCGTTTCAGTTGCTCAAACTCTCAAAAAGTATGATGCCAGCGTTAAGTGGCCTAATGATATTTTGATAAACGAAAGAAAAGTTTCAGGATTAATCGCCGAAATAACCGGTGATGGCGTAGTGGTCGGCATTGGAATTAACGTTGGAATGAGCACCGAAGAATTACCTGTCCCTACCGCAACTTCATTGGCAGTTGAAGGTGCAACTGATATCGATAGAAATCATCTATTGGCAGAAGTGTTGTCTCAATTTGAATTAAATTTTATCTCTTGGGACCAGGGCGATGAGTCAATAATTGAACTTTATAAATCTTTGAGCTCGACGTTGGGTACTAAAGTGCAGATTCACTACCCAAATGATCTAATCGAAAAGGGAGTTGCAATCGGGATCTCACCTCGAGGCGAGTTAATTTTGGACTCGGGGACACATGTTCAAGCTGGCGATGTAGTTCATCTACGATAAGCCTGTGAGTAAGAACTTTCCAACGGTTGGCGTGATTGGTGCTGGGCAGTTAGCACGCATGACTATCGCCCCGGCAACAGCACTTGGAGTCAATCTACTTTTATTAGCTAATGATTCAACAGATAGTGCTGCTCAAGTTGCACACCACGTCGTCGGCGACTTTAAAGATCTTGAAACTGTCCGCGCATTTGCGAGCAAATGCGATGTCGTAACTTTTGAACATGAGTTAATTCCTTTAAGCATTATTAAAGCCCTCGAGGCAGATGGAGTGGTAGTTCGTCCTGGTTCTGCCAGTTTTATTTATTCACAAGACAAAGCTGCGATGCGCGAGCGGCTTAAGAGTTTGCCTTCGCCAAAGAGTTGGGTCGTTACTGACGCCTCTGAGATATCAATTTATCCTGTGATCGCCAAAGCAATTTCAGGTGGATATGACGGCCGGGGAGTTTGGAAAATAGAGAGTGCAAGTGAATTAACGGCAGTCATTAAGGAAATCGGTAAAGTATTAGTTGAAGAGCTAATTGATTTTGATTATGAGATTGCGGTACTGGTCGCGCGATCACCCCACGGTCAAGCAACTACATGGGCGCCAACGCAAACAATTCAACGCGATGGAATCTGCACAATGACGATTTCCCCGGCACCTGCGCTATCCGATGAGTTAAGCGAAAAAGCCCAGAAATTAGCATTAGATGTTGCACATGAAATTGGCGTTATTGGAGTGATGGCAGTTGAAATATTTGTTAAAGGTAGCGAGCTATTTATAAATGAATTAGCGATGCGACCCCACAACTCAGGGCACTGGACTATCGAAGGCGCTGTAACCAGCCAATTCGAGCAACATTTGCGTGCCGTTCTGGATCTGCCACTAGGTAGTCCAGCAATGACGGCGCCAATTGCTGTGATGGGAAATATTTTGGGGGGTGAGAAAGAAGATATGTATCGCCCATACCTTCATTTGATGGCGCGAACGCCTGAGCTTAAATTTCATCACTATTTGAAGGAAGTACGCGCCGGTCGCAAGATTGGCCATGTCAATTTGTTAGGCGATAACCTCGTAGAATTAACCCAGGAAGTTCAACACGCACTTGATTACTTGAGCGGAGAAATTGATGAGTGATGTAGCAATCATCATGGGATCAGATTCTGATTGGCCCGTAATGGAAGATGCAGCAAAAGTTTTGGATGAGCTCGGCATTTCATATGAAGCCGATGTTGTCTCTGCTCACCGAATGCCGATTGAAATGGTGGAGTTTGCGCAAAGTGCAAAGAGTAAAGGTTTCAAAGTAATTATCGCTGGAGCAGGGGGAGCTGCTCATCTTCCAGGAATGGTTGCATCCCTTACTACGCTTCCGGTAATTGGTGTACCGATTTCTCTTAAGAATCTTGATGGAATGGATTCTTTACTGTCCATCGTACAAATGCCCGCAGGAGTTCCTGTTGCAACAGTAGGAGTCGGCAATGCCAAAAATGCAGCACTTCTTGCAGCTCGCATATTGGGTGTATCGGACGTAGCGGTAAGCTCAAAAGTTGCAGATGCTCTAAAAGAATTAAACGTACAAGCTAAGGCAAAAGCAGCCAATCTCAACTCGCGCCGTACTCACAAAACTGGTTTCTAGCTTTTCTTTCCATATTCAATTGCTGGACAGCGGTCCATCACAGTTAAAAGTCCTGCAGATTGCGCTCGGTCGATAGCCGCTTGATCTATCACATCGAGTTGCAGCCATACTGCTTTAGCTCCAATAGCGATCGCTTCATCTACGATTTTTCCAACAAGTTTGGAATTCACAAAACAATCAACAACGTCAACAGTTTGTGGAATTTCGGAAAGTGTTTTATAACCAATTTCACCATGCACAACTTCAGCACGAGGATAGACCGGAATTATTTTATGACCATTATCTTGTAGGAGTTTGGCAACTCCAAAAGCTGCGCGTTCAGGGTTATTTCCAAGACCAACAACAGCCCAAGTTTTCATTGCTAGGACTGCATCGATTGTTTCTTGTTCGTTAATCGCTGCGTCCTAGTGCGTGGAATTTCCAACCAGCTGCACGCCACAAGTTACGGTCAAGCATATTTCGGCCATCAATAATGATTTTGTTTTTAACAAGTGGAGAAATCTTTGTTGGATCAATTGCGCGATATTCTTTCCACTCGGTTAAGTGAAGGATTAAATCAGCATCCTTGACGGCGTTGGTGACTTCTTGCGCATATTCAAGCATTGGAAAACGCTTGCGAGCAGGCTCAATTCCCTTTGGATCATGGACGACAACCTTGGCACCTGCAACGTGAAGTTGCGCCGCAATATCTAACGCTGGGGAATCGCGAACATCGTCGCTATCAGGTTTGAAAGTTGCTCCGAGAACGGCGATTTTGTACTGAGTGAGATCTTCTGAAAGTTCACTGCGGACAACATCTATCACGCGTTGACGGGCTCGCAAGTTGATCGCATCAATTTCACGCAAGAATTCGAGGGCCTGTTTTGCGCCAAGTTCTTCAGCTCGGGCCATAAACGCGCGAATATCTTTAGGTAAGCAGCCGCCACCGAAACCAATTCCTGCTTGTAGAAACTTATTGCCGATACGTGGGTCGTATCCAATTGCTTGTGCAAGAACGGTCACATCGCCACCTGCTGCTTCGCAAACTTCAGCCATAGCGTTGATAAAAGAAATCTTGGTTGCAAGAAATGAATTCGCGGCAACTTTAACTAACTCTGCCGTAGGCAAATCTGCTCTAATCCATGGAGTTCCAAGTGCGATAACAGGTTCATAGACTTGCTTAAGAATTTCTTCAGCACGATCGTTAGCAACACCAACTACTAAACGGTTAGGCGTCAAAGTATCTTCAACGGCAAAACCTTCGCGCAAGAACTCAGGGTTCCATGCAAGATCTGCCTGCGGTGCTGTTTTTGCTAGTTCTTCGCGAAGTGATTGTGCAGTTCCAACTGGAACAGTTGATTTACCAACAACCAAAGATCCATCTTTTAGGTACGGTGCGATTTCAGCCACGGCTGCGCGCACATAAGTTAAATCCGCTGCGAGTCCATCTTTACTCTGTGGTGTTCCAACACAAACAAAGTGAACATCGGCATCTTTAACGGCAGAAAAATCCGTTGTGAAAGAAAGTCGTCCAGTTTTCATTTCAGCTGCTAATAAAGTATCAAGACCTGGTTCATAGAATGGAAGTTCGCCTCTTTGAAGCATGGCCACTTTATTTGGGTCGGTATCTACTCCAACGACAGTAAAACCTAATGAAGACATACATGCTGCATGTGTGGCGCCTAAATAGCCGCAGCCAACTACCGAAAGAGTCAAAGTCATAGGAGTGAGTTTACTTCAGTGCTCCGCAAGGATTTTCATCGGCGGTACGAGTCTTAAATTTATCAATCACAGTTGGGGTTGCAGATGAGCTCGAGGAAGCCGAAGGAGATGGTGTTACTTCATCGATAAGTGGTAAATCTTCGCGTAATCTATTGAAAAGATCTGGGGCAAGAACTGAATCCCACGTCACAACCGAACCAAGACCAGCTACCCGTGCATTTGCATTACCTAGGGGAATCGTCAAAGTTCGGACTTTACTTGGTGAAAGGTTTTTCAACTGCTTGGCTAGGACGATTAGGTCATTGCGATTGAGTTCAGAGTCTGTCTGAACTGTAGCAATTGCAGCATTAAAGAAATTAACTAATTTAATTGGATTGAGCAAGACGCCCGTGCTAGTCACTTTGCGGAGTACGGCGCTCATAAACTGCTGTTGGCGTTGCATTCGCCCAAGATCTCCCATGCCATCGAAATCGCGAGTACGTACATATTTTAAAGCTTCAATTCCATCAAGTGTGTGTATTCCTGCACTCATAACTAAGTGACTTTTTGGGTCATTAATATCTTTCTTTGAACAGACCTGAATTCCCCCAAGTGCGTCAACCATATTTGCAAAACCAGCAAAACCAATTTCAACATAATGATCAATCTTTACATTAGTTTCTTGTTCGATAGTTTGAATCAGAAGTGGCGCACCACCCCATGCAAATGCAGCATTAATTTTTCCTTGAGCCGCAGCAACAATCCTGCCCTTATAAAGTGATGATTCATGCGCAGGGATTGTCACTAATGAATCTCGAGGAATTGAAATAATCGTTGCTTTATCGCGGGCCTTGCTAATGTGAACAAGAAGCATTGTGTCAGAGCGAGCACCTGCTGCCGACTTTGTGGTTCCTACTCGCAAGATCTTTGACTGCTCTTTAGTTAATCCATTTCGGGTATCTGATCCCACTAAGAGATAGTTAAGGGCAGAGGTTGGTTTGTCTGGGCGCTTTGTGAGTGAACCAAAGACATCAACACGATTAATAGCTCCGCTTACCTGACCTAGACCTAACCATGAAAATGCAGAGATGACGACAACAGCTAGAGATAGTGAGGTAATAATCCGTATAGGTCGCGTCGCTTTCACCGGGTAAGACTACTTGGACGATACGGTGTGGGGGTTATGACGACATCAGCAAATCAGTTATATGGCTCACCGGAGCCCGAAATCTCTGTCATCCTGCCTGTTCTCAACGAAGCTAAATATTTAGAAGAGGCTGTGGATGCCATCCTTGATCAGGATTTTGATGGCTTATTAGAAATTATTCTCACAGTTGGACCCTCTCATGATGACACCGAAAGAATTGCTAAAGAGTTAGCACAAAAAGATGCACGCGTTGTGGTGGTCGCAAATCCAACAGGGCGTACGGCCGCGGGTTTAAATCTTGCGGTAGCGGCGACCCGGTATTCAATTATTGTCCGAGTTGATGGTCACTCAAAGATTCCAAATAACTATCTCAGCCTTGCGTACGAGATTTTAAAGCAAACAGGTGCGGTAAATGTTGGCGGCATAATGGCTGCAGAGGGTCAGAGTATTTTTGAAAACTCTGTAGCTCGCGCGATGCGCAGTCCACTAGGAGTAGGTGCCTCGCGCTTTCATACCGGAGGTGGCCCAGGCGCAGCAGATACGGTGTATTTAGGTGCATTTAGAAAACAGGCACTTGTTGCAATTGGGGGATTCGATGAGAGATTTACCCGTGCCCAAGATTGGGAGTTGAATTTTCGATTACGTGCAGCTGGCGGCGTAGTTTATTTTGATCCCCGTTTAGTCGTGACATATCGACCTAGGGGATCAGTTAAAGCGCTCGCTAAGCAGTATTTTGAATATGGACGTTGGCGCCGAGTAGTTTCGCGACGACATGAAGGAACAATTAATTACAGATACCTTGCCCCGCCATTTACGGTAATCGGAGTCCTTACGTCAATCGTTTTGGGAGTACTTTTTACTCCGATACTTTTCATCCCAGCTTTAACATATGCATTATTTATTCTCATTGCATCGGCAAGAATTGGAAAAACTCTGGCCGAATTTGTTTCTTTGCCACTTATTTTGCTCACTATGCATATGACATGGGGCATAGGCTTTCTAACATCGCCAAAGTCATTGGCCCCTAAGGTAGCCTTACGACCGTGAGCACTCCGCTGCAGGTCTACGAGCCATTTCGCGCCGGCCTTCCGCCACTTCGCAAGTACTGGAAATCTCTTTGGTCTCGACGCACTTTCATTGCAGAATATTCACGCTCTGAACTTCGTGAACAGCATTTTGACTCAGTTTTTGGGCAGTTATGGCTAATCCTCAACCCGCTCCTGCTATCAGCGGTTTATTTCCTCTTAATTGTCATTATTCGTGGATCTTCCGACAGCACTCGATATGCCCACCTTACGGCGACGTTATTTCTTTTCTATTTAGTTTCAAATTCACTTACTGGTGGCGTGAAATCAATTACTGCCGGGCAAAGACTTATTCTCAATACAGCCTTTCCGCGAATCATGTTACCGATTTCTGCAGTTGTAATTTCCATTATTAAATTCTTGCCAACTTTGGCAGTGTTCTTAGTAATACGCGCCTTCTTAGGTCTGCCATTTGATTGGCAGATGTTATGGGCGATCCCGGTGTTACTAATATCGGTGCTATTGGCTTTGGGATTAGCAATTACTATTTCATGCATCAATGTTTACTTCAGAGATATCGCAAATTTCCTACCGTATATGACACGAACTCTTCTCTATCTATCTCCAATTCTTTATGAAGCTAGTGATTTAAAGCCCAAGCTTAAAACTCTTGAACTATTCAATCCTTTGTTTCCGATTCTTGATAGTTGGTCTCGTGCATTAGTTCACGGTCAAACTCCACATCTTTCCCACTTACTAATTGCATTTGGTTGGGCATTGGGAATCTTCTTAATCGGTACATACTTCTTCTTATCAAGGGAGCGTGAATTTGCCGTCCGTCTCTAATCCGCATAAGACCAATGAAATCGCGGTTTCAGTACGTGATCTTGGGCTTATCTACACAACTGCAATCGATCGTCGGCCAACTTTAAAAGCACGTCTGAAAGCTTTTGGTCGCGGTGGAAAGCAAACTCGTGTGATTCACGCATTGGATCATGTAAACCTGGATGTTGAATATGGTCATGTTTTAGGAATTATTGGTACTAACGGTGCTGGCAAATCTTCGCTTATGCGAGTGATGGCAGGAATCGTTCCCCCAACGCAGGGTCGAGTAGAAGTCTTTGGAAGCGTAAGTACTTTGTTGGCACTAGGTGTTGGATTTAATCCTTCAATGTCAGGGCGAGACAACGTTTATTTGGGCGGTTTAGCCGCAGGAATGAGTCGAGAAGAAATCGATGCTCATTTTGAAGAAATAGCTCAATTTTCAGAGCTGGGTGAGGCAATTGATGCCCCTATGCGCACTTATTCCTCCGGCATGTACGCACGGTTGGCGTTTTCCGTCGCAGCCACTGTCCGTCCAGATATTTTAATTGTGGATGAAGCGCTCAGCACAGGTGATGCGAAATTCAAAGAGAAATCTTTAAATCGAATTAAAGAACTTCGCAGCGATGATCGTGCATTGATTTTAGTGAGCCACGCTATGGCAACACTGCTTGATGTTTGCAACGATATTGCGTGGATTCATAAAGGCAAGCTAATTATGCGCGGTGAACCCAACATAGTTATAAATGCATATCGCGAATTCTTGCAGGTCGGAAAGAGCGCTGCCATCGATGAGGATGTCTAAAGCTTTTCTTGCTTCACTACTCGGAATCTGCCTATTCGTTCCTTCCGCACAAGCCGTCGATACGCCATCCACCTTTTCATTCCATGGTTCTGGATATGGGCATGGTGTTGGGCTAAGCCAAATGGGTGCACGTTCAATGGCATTATCAGGCAAAAGCGCTAATGAAATTTTGCAATATTTTTACAAAGATGTAGTGATTGAACCGAGAGATGATTCAAAAATTTTACGTGTCAATATTGGACATCTGCTGGCGACGGCAAAGATTGCAAGTACAACAAAAGATAGTTTAATTCAGATTTTTCAAGGTGACGTTGGCGATCAAAGCGATGTAGTGGCTTTGGCATCTGGTAATTCATTTAGTTTTTCAATTATTGGTTCGACAGTTAGTCCTAAAGTCACATTAGGAAAATCAACTCAAGTAGTTGCAAGAAATCGAGTTTTTACAATTCGTTGGTCTGGCACCCGTTACTTAGATGGTCCAGATACTGTCGTATCGGTCAATCACTCCGGCTCGACTAAGAAATATCGTTACGGGCAAATGCAAATTAAGGCCGTTAAAAGCCCTGCGGGATATCGTTTGGAGCTCACCAACTCCGTGCGTCTTGGCGATGAATATTTATGGGGCGTAAGTGAGATGCCTTCATACTGGCCAACAGCTGCAATTGAGGCTCAGGCTATAGCTTCCAGAACTTATGCAATGAGCAAAGCTGGAATTTATCGAGCGACCTGCGATTGTGATTTAAATGGTGAAATCTCTGATCAAACATTTTTGGGATATGCCAAAGAGTTAGAAAAGAAATATGGAGTAATTTGGAAGGAAACGGTTACGCGGACTGCTGGCCTAACTATTACTCAAGCAGGACTTCCAATTACTGCATATTTCTTCTCCTCTTCAGGCGGCAAAACTGAAGTCTCAGAAAATGCGTGGGGGACGGCTAAGGCATACACGCAGTCAGTTGATGACCCTGGGTCTTTGGATTTAACTTTAAATCCCAGATTCGCTTCTTGGGATCGCGACGTAGCACAAAGCGTTGTTGCTACAGCATTTCTCTTACTTGATGTTGTATCTCTAGAAATTTTGGCACTGAATGAAAGTGGGACAGTCGCTCAAATACAGGCGACCTCAAGTACGGGTGCTCAAGCGATCTTGCGCGGTGAAACTTTTCGCAGTCGGACGAAGATTCCCTCTGCCTGGTTTACTTTAGTTAGCGTGCAAAACTGAGTTAAGCCCGCCCCAAGTTCCTGTTCGATTTATTACTTCGAGTGCACCGTCAAGTGAATTGCGTCGAAATAGTAAATCATTACCACCAGATAGCGCAGATGCCTTAACAATTTCACCGTCAGGCAAGCGGACTTTTGATGCTGCAGTTACATACGTTCCTGCTTCAATAACGCAGTTATTTCCCAGCGAAATTCCACAACCTGAATTAGCGCCGAGCAATGATTTTTCACCGATAGAAATCACTTCTTTGCCGCCCCCGCTAAGGGTTCCCATAATTGATGCACCGCCACCAATATCAGATCCATCACCTACAACAACTCCTGCAGAGATTCGTCCTTCGACCATTGAAGTTCCAAGCGTCCCAGCATTGAAATTAACAAATCCTTCATGCATGACGGTGGTGCCTGCAGCTAAATGCGCACCAAGGCGAACGCGGTCGGCGTCAGCAATTCGAACTCCACTTGGAACTACGTAATCAACCATTCGCGGAAATTTATCTACTGAAAACACTGTGATGTGGCCGTACTTGGCTATAAGACGTGGGCGTATTAAATCAAAACTTTCAACGGCGCATGGTCCAACTGATGTCCAAACAACGTTGTTGAGTAAGCCAAATATTGAGTCAAGTACCACCCCGTGTGGTTTAACTAAACGATGTGATAGCAGGTGCAAACGCAGGTAGGCATCTGGAGCATCTTTTGGTGCAGTTGAAATATCGATTTCCAAACTTACGATTTCACGAGTAACACCACGAATCTCATCACTTCCAACAAGTGCGGTGAGTTCACTTGGCACAACAGATGTCAGGCCTCCAAGTGCTGGTGATGGGTACCAAACATCGAGAACTTTGCCGGCAGCTACGGTTGCAATGCCATGGCCAGATGCGAGAGTCGTCATGACCTAAGCCTAACCCCCTATCCTTACCCGCATGCGCATTGGAGTATTTTGTTCATCATCACCGACCATTGACCAAAAATATGTTGATCTTGCCTTTGAACTCGGCACAGCTATTGCTTCCCAATCTTGGGAGTTAGTAAGCGGAGGAGGTCATATCTCAATGATGGGTGCGGTTTCGCGCGGTGCTCGCGGCGGCGGCGGACGCACCATCGGCGTCATCCCACAGGCTTTGGTAGATATCGAATTTGCCGATCACGATAATGACGAACTGCATGTTGTCGAAACTATGGGTGAACGAAAAGCAATGATTACGGATATCTCGGATGCATTTATAACTTTACCTGGCGGAGCCGGAACGTTAGAAGAGTTTTTTGAAATTTGGGTAGGACGTTATTTAAAGTTCCACAACAAACCCGTAGTTATTTTAGATCCATTCGGAATCTACAATCCGTTGCATGAATTGGTCCAACACCTTGAGAGTGAGAATTTTATTAAACCCGGAATGCGCGATCTAATTTCGTGGACGACTAACGTCGATGATGCACTCAAAGCGTGCCGACAATGACAACGAATAGCATTTCGATCACAATAATTATTAAGGCCCCAATTCAAAAAGTTTGGGAGTCTCTTGCTGATTGGGAAAAACAAGGCGATTGGATGTTGCAAACTAAAGTATTGGTAACTTCGCAAATCACCGAAGGTGTCGGTACGGAAATAAGCGCTTTTACCGGCATAGGCAGATTGGGAATACTTGACACGATGTCAGTCACAACATGGCAGCCTCCACACACATGCGATGTTGTCCACACAGGAAGAATCATCAAAGGAACTGGTCGATTTCATTTACGCGAAATTGATGCAACAAGAACAGCTTTCGACTGGTCTGAAGAAGTAATAGCCCCTCGAGCAATATTTTTTCTCATATGGCCGGCGCTTTTTAGCGGTGTACGCATCTCATTGGCTCGATTTTCACGAACATTCCACTAAAAGCGCCCTAAAGGGTTAGGGGTAGCGATGCCAGTAACCTTAGGACTATGAGCGAACCCACCACATTGGCACAGGTGCTGGAATCGTTGCCAGATGAGGAGCGGGTCATCTTGACCTTGCATTATTTAAAGTCCATGTCTGCCGAAGAGATTGCATTGATGCTCAAAGTGCCCAAGCGCTCAGTTGAGGGAGTTATTTCCAGTGGCAAGGCGCGATTAAGTGCGATTTTAGGCCTGTAAGCCAAAGGCGATTTCACTCTAGCGCGCTAAATGCGAGATACTTCTCCTCTTGAACTTTCCTCATCCATCTTTAAAGGAGTCTCCACATGGCAGCCATGAAACCTCGAACCGGTGATGGTCCAATGGAGGTCACAAAGGAAGCTCGCTCATTGGTGATGCGCATCCCTCTTGAAGGTGGCGGTCGACTCGTGGTCGAACTTAACTCTGAAGAAGCTAACAATCTCAGCGCCGCTCTTCATGCCGCGGTCGCATTAGTTAAGAAGTAATTCACTAGTAGGCGATAACCTTCATCGCATGTCATGGATCCTAAAAGGCGCAAAAGCAGATTTGGCTGTTGCAAAGACAGCGAATTCAATCGCCATTGGATTCACGAAAAATAAGGATTCAGGTTTTTCATTTTTTGCTCCAGCTTCATTAATTAAAGATATTGAAAAGTATTACGAAGTAGAACTTGACGATGAACTTTCATTTTTTGCACCTTCCGGTAAAGCCGGCGAATTATTTGAAATTCCTATTAGCGCTCAAGGATCTTTAACCGATCGGCTTTTTTTAATCGGTCTGGGAGATAGTTCCACTGCATCTATGAGAATCGCTGCAACATCTATTGCACGAAAAGTTAGAGGGAAAAATACGATTGTTTTTAGTGCGTGTGCGATCACTAAAGAAGATATTAAAGCGCACGCAATTGCATTGACTCTCGGTGCCTATCTTTGGAATCTAAAGACCGGCGAACCTGCTGGAGTTCCTACATTCTTGGTTGCAACAAATGACAAGGAGTTAATAAATGCTGCTCTCTCTACTGCGAAAGCGATTACGCGCGCTCGTGATTTGGTTCATACGCCTTCTAATATTAAGACTCCTGCGTGGATGGCTACTAAGGCTCAAGAATTCGCTAAAGGCACAGGATTAAAGGTAAATGTATTAGCAGGTAAAGAGCTAAAAGAGTTCGGTGGCCTTCGGGCAGTTGGTTTCTCGTCTCCAAATCCTGGTCCTCGATTCATTGAGGTCTCGTATGCACCCGCCAATAAAAAAGGAATACACAGAGCACTTCCTCATGTGGTTCTGGTTGGAAAGGGAATCACCTTTGATACTGGTGGAATTAATTTGAAGCGTCCATATGACAACATGATTCCAATGAAAAGCGATATGGCCGGAGCTGCAGCAATTCTTGCAACTCTGGGCGCCCTTGAAGAACTGCAACCAAATGTACGAGTCACAGCCTTAATGATGTGTGCGGAAAATGCCTTCTCCGGTACTGCGCAACGCCCTAGCGATGTTATTACTCAATATGGCGGAACCACAGTAGAAATTATTGATACAGATGCTGAAGGACGATTAGTACTTGCCGATGGTCTTGCATATGCAGATAAGAATCTTGATCCCGATTATTTAATTGATATTGCAACGCTAACGGGTGCTGCGACACTTGGCCTAGGAAAGCAATATGCGGCAATGTATACACGAGATGAAAAACTGGCTCGTGATTTAGAAAAAGCTGGCAATGACTCGGGCGATCGCGTTTGGCACATGCCGTTGATTGACGATTATAAAGATGCACTCGCAAGTGACATCGCAGATTTCAATCACCTGGCCAAGAAAGCCAAGTATTCGGCTGGATCAGTTACTGCCGCTTTATTTCTAGAACACTTTGCGGGTAATCGAAAGTGGGCGCACCTAGATATTGCAGGCACTGCTCGCAGCGAGACTGATGCAGGGGAAAATCCTAAAGGTGGAACTGGTTTTGGAGTTCGTCTTTTAATTCAGTGGATTATGAATCTAAAATGAAAACCGACCCTCACGGTTACGCCGAAAGTTTTATCGTTGAAGATCATTTTAAGTCTCAGGCACGAGTCAGAGGCGTTGAGTTTGGAACGATTGATGTCACGCCAGGCGTTGGTGCCTATCTACGCCACTTAGCATTCACTCTTTCAGCACAATCAGTTGTAGAAGTTGGAACAGGTTCAGGTGTTGGAAGCCTCTGGCTTCTTGATGGAATTATTGAAAGTGGGACGCTGACTTCAATTGATGATGAGATGGAGCACACCCAAATTGCAAAGTTGGCATTTGCTGATGCCGATATTGCTGCAAGCCGATATCGATTGATTACTAACTCAGTATTAAATGTAATTTCTAAACTCACCGACAAGGCGTACGACCTGGTCGTACTGCGCCACAATCCAGAAGATCTTGCCTTCGTCATAGGCGAAGCCCATCGAATATTACGCAGCGGTGGCGCCTTGGTAATTGATAATTTCTTTGGTGGATCAAAGGTAAATGACCCGGCCCAAAGAGACCCAAAAACCGTTGCCCTTCGTGATGCTGGGAAAATCATTAAGAATGACACAGAACATTGGGTGAGTACCCTGATTCCGGCCGGGGATGGATTGTTAGTTGCAACAAAGTTGTAGCAAGATAAGAACATGATTTTTCCTAGAAACAAAGCTGTCGAGACCGTACGTCCATGGTGGGAAACAAATATTCCTGCCAAAAGCTCACGCAGCAAAATTTTTGTGACCGCGCTATTAGCTAGTTGCTTAGGTGGTTTTCTAGGCGTTACCGCAACCGGTGGTTCACTCTTTAGCGGTGCCAATATTGTTAACTCTTCAAGCACAATAGAGCGGGCACCAGATTCTGTAGCGGGTATTGCACAACGCGTTTTACCATCAGTAGTTTCTATTGATACTCGCACTGCAAATGGCGGAGGAACTGGTTCCGGATTTGTGTTTGATAGCAATGGTTATATTTTGACAAACAACCACGTTATTGCAGATGTAGCAGATGGAAATGGCACGCTACGAGTGACTTTAAATAATGGCGATGTTTATGATGGAACTATTGTGGGACGAGATTCATCATATGATTTAGCGATAGTAAAGATTTCAGCAACAAATCTGCCAGCGCTGCAATTTGGCGACAGCGATAAAGTCGCAGTCGGCGATTCAGTTATTGCAATTGGATCACCTCTCGGTCTTTCGGGCACGGTGACTCTTGGAATTATTAGCGCAAAAGATCGTCCGGTAACGGCGGGGCAATCGGCTTCTGAGAGCTCATTTATTAATGCATTGCAGACTGATGCAGCAATTAATCCAGGAAACTCTGGCGGGCCATTAGTTGATGCAACCGGAGCTGTAATCGGAGTCAACTCTGCAATCGCATCTCTTGGCTCAACATCTCAAACTGGCTCAATCGGACTAGGCTTTGCAATTCCGATTAACCAAGCCCGTAAAACCGCTGATCAATTAATCAAATCTGGTAAAGCTACTTATCCCGTTCTTGGTGTTTCACTTGATATGAATTTCACCGGCATTGGAGCTCAAGTTGCCAACTCCAGCTCTGCGATTTTGGCTGGCGGGCCAGCGGCTAAAGCTGGGCTAAAAGCCGGAGACGTGATTATCAATTTTGAAGGCAAGGTTATTAATACTGCTGCGGAGTTAATCGTGGATATTCGCGCCAAAAACGTTGGCGATAAGGTCACTCTTATTTATTACCGCAATAGTAAGGAAGTTACAGTCACTCTGACCTTAGTTGCCGGCAAGAATTAACCTAGGGTTTAAAGGTAGGCTTGCGCTATGTTCTTTGATATCGGCGCGGGAGAAATCTTGGGCCTAGCCATATTAGGGATGATTTTGCTAGGGCCAGAGCGCTTGCCTAAGGCTGCTGCCGAAGCTGCGCAGTGGGTAAAGAAGATTCGCGCCCTCTCACAAACTGCAACAGCTGAACTGCGCGAAAATCTAGGACCTGGTTTTGAAAACCTTCAACCGGCGGATTTGCATCCCAAGACCTTTGTAAAAAAGCAGCTAGGCGAACTCCTTGATGACACTCCAACTGCAAAGCCTGCGCGTCCGGCAGCAAAGATTGACCCAGAACTTATATGAGCCTTCTAGACCGTCTTGCTGATGCACTTTCAACTGTTCAGGATCCTGAACTCCACAGATCAATAACTGATCTTGGTATGGTCGAAGATCTCGATGAAGAAAATGGCGCTGTCACGGTTAAGGTTTTATTAACAATCTCTGGATGCCCTATGCAAGATCGCCTGCGCTCTGACATTACAACAGCTCTCTCAAATGTTGAAGGTACGAAAAGTGTTGATTTAATTTTTGGAACAATGAATCAAGATCAACGAGATCACGTGAAAAAAGTTGTACGCGGTGGTCGTGAAAAAACAATTCCATTTGCTCAACCAGAATCTCTTACCCGAGTTATTGGAATCGCATCAGGTAAAGGTGGAGTGGGTAAGTCCTCAGTTACCGCGAATCTTGCAGTTGCATTTGCAAAAAAAGGATTACGCGTAGGAATTTTGGATGCCGATGTTTACGGCCACTCAATCCCACGTTTGATGGGGTTAATGGGCCAACGCCCAACCGCTATTGACCAGCTCTTTATTCCGCTAGAGGCTTTTGGCGTAAAAGTTGTATCTATGGAGATGTTTAAGCCCGAACGCTCTGATCCAGTGGCATATCGCGGTCCGCTATTGCACCGCGTGCTTGAACAGTTGCTCTCAGATGCTTATTGGGGAGATTTAGATGTTTTGCTTATCGATTTGCCACCTGGCACAGGAGATTTAGCAATCTCACTGGGTCAACTAATTCCTAACTCTGAAATCGTTGTTGTCACTACTCCTCAAGTTGCTGCCGCAGAAGTTGCCGAACGTGCTGGCAGAATCGCTCACCAGATCCATCAACGCGTTATCGGTGTAGTTGAAAATATGTCTGAGTTTCCTTGCCCAACATGCGATGAAAAGATTTCACTCTTTGGAAGTGGTGGGGGAGAAGAAACTTCTAAACGACTCTCAGCCCTTGTTGGAAGCGATGTCCCATTACTTGGCAAGATTGCATTTAACCCCGCCCTTCGAACTGGTGGAGATGAAGGCGTTCCAATTGTTGAAGCTGCACCACAATCGCAAACCGCCAGCGCAATTTCAGAGATCGCTGAAAAATTGGTCAAGCGAAGCAAATCTCTTCTAGGTGTGCGCTTGGGGATTTCACCGGAGAGCAATTGAAAGCCCAAGGAGATTCGCGCGATAGCCATACCGCGATTCCAGCTAGACCCGATCTGATCCGATTAGGTGTTGGAATTTTGGGAATTGGAACTTCTGGACCACTTATTGCCATGAGTGCAATGCCAATCCCGACATTGATTTTTTGGCGAAATCTTGGCGGTTCGTTATTAACTCTTCCCTTTGCCCTAAAACATCCGCGCCACCGCGAGGGAATTAAATGGGCAGTGCTAGCGGGTTTTGTTTTGGCACTTCATTTTGTGGGTTTCTTTTTAGCGATGAGGTGGACAAGTGTTGCTGCAGGTACTGCACTTGTTGCGCTTCAACCAATTTTTGCCTCTATTTTCGTAAAGATCAGCGGTGGGCACATTCCTTCTAAAGCCTGGCTTGGAATGATTGTAAGTTTTGCTGGTGTCCTCTTAATTTCTGGAATTGATTTGCACATCTCACTCCGCTCATTCTTTGGTGACCTTGCTGCGTTGATTTCGGCAGCCCTTGCCGCTTTGTACATGATGGCTGGTTCAAAATCTCAGCGAACAGTTGAGACGACTGTGTACACGAGCGTTTGTTATTTTGTCTGTGCGATAACTGCATTGCCTATGGCATTAGTAATGGGCTTCCCGGTGCTTCATTTCTCTGCTCGAGAGTGGTGGATCTTGTTGGGTCTGGTCTTTGGTGCACAGATTCTGGGTCATTCAATGTTTAATGCAGCTCTTAAGCGAGTTTCACCGGCAATTGTCTCGCTCATTATATTTTTCGAAGTTCCAGTTAGTTCACTCCTTGCAATCTGGTGGTTAGGACAGACTCCACCTCTTGGAATTCTTCCGGGGATTGCTCTTATTTTAATTGGTTGCGTTTTAGTAGTTACACGTTCTAGAACTGCAACGGTGGATTTAGCACCATGATTGATTTACATACACACACCAATAAAAGCGATGGAACAGATAGTCCACGCGAATTAGTTAATAAAGCGATTGCCCAAGGTTTAACAGTGCTTGCAATATCTGACCATGACACGACTTCAAGTTGGAAAGAAGCGTCACAGACATTACGTGGAGATTTAGCTCTTGTTCTTGGAAGTGAAATATCTTGCCTTACGCAGGATGGAATCAGCGTTCATATGCTGGGGCTTCTCTTTGATGGTGAGCATGAGCAGATGCAAGTAATGCTCGAAGAAACACGTGATGGGCGCCTGCCACGTATGCGAAAAATGATTGAGAAGATGAAAGCCTCAGGGATAGATATCTCTATGGATGATGTCGAAGCGGCCAGACCAGAAGGTGCAACTTTAGGAAGGCCACATTTAGCCGATGCTTTAGTAAATAAAGGCATCATTGCTTCTCGTGATGAAGCCTTTCAAGGAATGCTCAACAATGACTCTGAATTTTATGTTTCACATGCTGCACCAACTCCGAGCGATGCCATCCGCATGATACGAAGTGCTGGAGGTGTGGCAGTTATTGCGCACCCTTTTGCATCCCACCGCGGACAGATTCTTCAAGCAAGCGATTTTCATGAATTAGTTGCAGCAGGTCTAAATGGCATAGAAGTTGACCACCGTGATCAAAACCCTGACGAAAGAGCGATGTTGCGACAAATTGCCGCCGAATTAGACCTAGTAGTAACTGGAGCTAGCGACTATCACGGAAGCGGTAAACTTAATTTATTAGCAGAGTTTCAGACCAGTCCTTTGGAATGGGAAAAACTGGAGTCATTGGCAGATAAACGAAGGGTTGTGCGGGCATGAAGGTCAGCGCTTTAACTTTTGCCGTTCAAACATTTGTTACGTTGTTTGTAATCATGGATCCACCTGGAGCAACTCCAATATTCTTGGCTTTAGTTGCCGACAAAACTGCCAAAGAGCGAAGAGTGCTTGCTGTGAAGGCCGCGGGTGTTTCTTTCCTTGTGATTTCAATTTTTGCTTTATTCGGACGTTTCATTCTCAGCTATCTCAATGTTTCAATCGCTGCGATGCAGGCCGCTGGTGCTTTATTGCTCCTTTTGATTTCACTAGATCTCTTGACCGGTGGGAAAGGAAGTGGTCGAGGTGAAAGCGAAAATGCCAATATTGCACTCGTTCCATTGGGTACCCCTCTTCTAGCAGGCCCAGGTGCAATCGTTGCGACAATGATTTTCGTTCAACAAGTTAAAGGTCCAGCAATGGCGCTCGGACTTGTAGGTGCGGTAATTGCTGTCCATTTAGCAATCGCGGCAGCGTTAATGGCATCTACAACAATCATGAAGGTGATAAAAGAAGCCGGCGTTACATTAGTTGCTCGAATCGCTGGTTTATTGCTTGCTGCAATCGCCGTACAAATGCTTGTTGATGCAGTTCGCGTATTCGTTGCTAATTAACTCTCTTTAAACTTTTTAGTACGGGTGCGAGTGCGCTCAACTCTTGGCTTAGCTTCAACAGTTTTCTTCTCAACAGTTTTCTTCTCAATAACTGGTCTGCTCTTGGTGATGCGCCCAGTTGAACCTGATGGAATATCTAAGACTTCATAGAGGTGCGGTGAAGATGAGTAAGTTTCCTCAGGCTCTGCCAAACCTAAATCAAGAGTTTGATTAATCATTTTCCATCTAGCTAACTCATCCCAGTCAACAAAAGTTACTGCGATTCCGTATGCACCTGCACGTGCAGTACGGCCGATGCGGTGAACATAAGTTTTTTCATCTTCTGGACATTGATAGTTGATGACGTGCGTTATCCCATCGATATCGATTCCACGAGCAGCAACATCGGTTGCAACTAAGACATCAGATTTACCAGCTTTAAAATCACTGAGAGCTTTTTCGCGTGCGCTCTGTCCTAAATCTCCATGAATTGGCGCAGCTTTAAAGCCGCGCTCAATGAGATCTTCAGCAGTCTTTTGACATGTTCGCTTAGTGCGGCAAAAAACCATCGTTGGACCACGACCGTCGGCTTGAAGGATTCGTGCAAGCATTTCGATTTTATCCATTGCATGGGCACGCAAGACGTGCTGCTTAATGCGAGTTACGACCGCACCTTCATCTTCTGAATCCTGAGTACGAATATGAATTGGTTGATTCATAAATCGTCGCGCAAGAGCGATGATGTCGCCCGGCATAGTGGCTGAAAAAAGCATGGTCTGCATGCGATTTGGTGTATTCGCTAGAATCTTTTCAACATCTGGCAAAAAGCCAAGATCCAGCATTTCATCGGCTTCATCCAAAACTAGGCGTGATACTTGTTTTAAACGTAACTGCCCTTGGCGCGATAGATCTAATAAACGGCCTGGGGTTCCCACAACAATTTCGATACCAGCTTGTAACGCCTCAATCTGTGGTTCAAATGCTCGCCCACCATAAACCGCCAACGTACGGATTCCACGGTTACTTGCTAACTCTTCAATATCTCTTGTTACCTGCGTACAAAGTTCGCGTGTTGGAACAACGATTAATACTTGCGGCATTCCTTTATGTTCAAAAGCATCCCATTCGGCATCATTTGGTGCAATAACCCTTTCGATAACGGGAACACCAAAAGCTAAAGTCTTTCCTGTTCCAGTCTTTGCTTGGCCAATGACGTCGCCATCACCCAGTGCAATGGGAAGAACCATCTCTTGAATTGCAAATGGTGCGATAAAACCATGGGCATGAAGAGCCTGAATGGTCTCGGGGCGAAGGGGAAGTTCTGCGAAAGTTTTCGACACGTTAAATGGCGCCAGAAATTAAAAGTTTAATGGTGCTCATGCCGCTAATCCTATCGGAGTTAATTGCGCGGGAATCCCGAAATACCTCTCCACATGAGGTTGTTCACCAACTCAACAGCCTGTGCTCGGGTCAAAGCACTGTCTCGATCTAACCAATGACGTGCAGTCACTTGAGCGTACCCAATCATTCCAACACCTAAGAGCATCGATGCCTCTTTTGGAAGGCCGGTATCAATTGAAATTACTGCACTTGCCGCAGCTGCGCAGTCATAAGTCATGCGATTAAGTCGTTCGCGAACTGAAGGTTCAACGCTCATATCACTTTCAAAAAGTAATCTAAAGGCCTCACCCTCTTTTTCTATAAAAGCAAAATAGGCATCAACTGTTGCATGCACTCTGTTGGCATTATCAGGGGTAGAAGCAATCGCTTTTTGAATTTCAAAAACAAGTGAATCAATATGTAAATCAAGAACTGCCAAGTAGAGATCTAGCTTTGATGGAAAGTGCTGATATAAAACCGGCTTACTTACATTTGCGCGATCTGCAATTTCATCCATCGCAGCAGAGTGATACCCAGCGGCGGTGAAAACCTCTAAAGCAGCCGAGAGTAAAATCGCTCGACGCTCGTCGCGCGGCAAACGCCCTTTATTTGAAGCATCTAGATTGCTCATTGGCGTAATCGTAGAGGCAGATATGGCTTATTCGCTAATAGATGTGGCAGCGCAAACGGGAGTACGGCAGAATTGCCAACCTATGAAACTTTCTCCCCTGGTACCACCAGGTCCAGCTCTAAGTAGCGAAGAAGAACGTCGCTATAGCCGTCAAATTGTGATCCCACAGTTTGAAGGAAAGGGGCAAGAGAGTTTAAAAAACGCCAAGGTTTTATGCATCGGTGCTGGAGGTTTAGGTTCTCCCACCCTGCTCTACCTAGCTGCTGCCGGAGTTGGAACATTAGGTGTTGTTGATTTCGATACGGTCGATGAAACTAACCTCCACCGACAAATCCTTTTTGGCCAATCAGATATTGGAAAACTAAAAGTCGACGTCGTAATGGAAAAGCTTTTTGAAACAAATCCTTACATTCAAGTAAATATTTATCCGCTTCGACTTGAAACTAGCAATTGCCTACAAATCTTTTCCGAATATGACATCATCATTGATGCAACGGATAATTTTGCAACTAGATACTTAATTAATGATGCGGCAGTTTTGCTCAACAAGCCTTATGTTTGGGGCTCGGTTAATCGCTTTGATGGACAAGTTGCAATCTTCTGGAGTCAGTACGGCCCATGTTATCGATGTGTCCATCCGACCCCACCACCACCGGGCACGGTTCAAAACTGC
Source organism: uncultured Actinomycetes bacterium (assembly GCA_903825015.1). Classification (GTDB taxonomy): domain Bacteria; phylum Actinomycetota; class Actinomycetes; order Nanopelagicales; family Nanopelagicaceae; genus Planktophila. Next base: position 51,952 of record CAIJYZ010000093.1, on the reverse strand, counting down.
TCCGAAGCTGGCGTACTTGGCGTTTTGTGTGCAACCGTGGCTTCGATGCAGGTTAATGAAGCGATAAAGGCGATAACAGGTATTGGTGATGTGCAAATTGGTCAATTGATTATTTACGATGCTCTTGATGCCGAATACTCTAAAATTGAAGTTCGAAAAAACCCTGACTGTCCGATTTGCGGCAGCAACCCTTCGCAGATATCACTTCTTGAGGACTACGAGTTTTTTTGCGGCTCTACCGGTGAAATTTCAGCCCTTGAATTGAGAACGAAACTCGAAAATAAGGATGATTTTATACTTGTTGATGTTCGTGAAAGCGAAGAGTATGAGATCTCTCGAATCCCAGGATCGATTCTCATTCCTAAAGGCTTTTTCTTGGATCACAGCGCGCTTACGCATCTGCCGCACGATAAAGAGATTATCCTTCACTGTCGCTCTGGAGTTAGATCTGCTCAATGTCTTGAAGTGATTCAAAACAATGGCTTTACCAACTCGCGTCATCTTCGCGGGGGGATACTTGCATGGGAGAAGTTATGAAAAATTCATATGAAGGTTATCGAATTCTTCTTGTGCATGCGCATCCTGATGATGAAACAATAAATAATGGGGCCACGATGGCGCTTTATGCATCACTCGGCGCATCTGTAACTCTTGTTACCTGTACGCGCGGCGAAGAAGGCGAAGTATTGGTTCCTGGGTTGATTCACCTATCAAGCACGCAAGAAGATTTACTGGGCAATCACCGTGAGGTTGAACTAGCAAATGCCATGAAGGCATTAGGAATTAAGGACTTTAGATTTCTGGGAAATTATCGCGATAGCGGGATGATGGGAACCGAACCTAACAATCGGCCTGATGTATTTTGGCAGGCAGATCTTGATTCCGCTGCAAGTCAATTAGTTTCAATCATTGAAGAAGTAAAGCCACATATTTTAATTACATATGACGAGTTTGGCGGATATGGCCATCCGGATCACATCCAAGCCCACCGAGTAGCAATGCGGGCATCTGAATTATCAGAGTGGCAGATACAAAAGATTTATTGGAACACAATGCCGAAGTCCGTAATCGCCCAAGGAATTGCAAAGATGAAAGAAATTGGATCAGATTTCTTTGGTGCAGAGAGCGTTGATGATCTTCCATTTGCTAAAGATGATTCTCTAGTGACTTCACTTATCGATGGCAGTGATTTCGTTGATGCGAAGATGGAAGCGATGAAAGCTCATGAAACTCAGATTAGTCTGGATGGGCCATTTTTTGCGCTCTCAAATAACCTTGGATTACAGGTATGGGGACATGAGTATTACACCCTTGTTAAAGGCGAAAAAAGCGCTCCATTTGATGCACAAGGTCGCGAGAGCGATCTGACTTCAGGAGTACATATTTAATGCGGTATTTCTATTCAGTATTAATTGGCGCTGGACTTGGTGCGGGCTCGGTATTTATGCATGCATCGCTAGTTCCATTCGGATTGATATTTGTTTTACTTTCAACCGTTGCTGGAATATGGAGTATTGGGCGAATGTGGGGCGGCAAGGTTTTGCGCATAATCGCCTCAGCAACGTGGACTGTTGTTGTACTCCGAGCTGGTTTTCCTGGTATCAACGAAGAGTATTTAATTGAAGGAACTGCAGTAGGAATCTCACTTATAAACTGCGGATTCTTAGCTCTTGTTATTGCAATATTGCTACCGGCCTAGCGCCAGTTCCACGCTTGCCCATCTTTTGTATCTTTAATCTCTAAACCCGTTTCCTCTAGCTTGATTCTCAATTCATCACTTTCTTTCCAAAGTTTTTCATTTCTAGCTTTTAATCTTAAATTTAGAAGTTGAGTTTGTTCATCAGAGAGCGGCGTTATTGCCTCAAGCCTGTTTAACTCAAGACCCAAGAGTTGATCGGCAAATAGGAATCGAGAGGAACGATCACTCAGAGTTTCATCTTTTTCAATGGTGCGCAGATATTGAATGGCCCTAGGTGTATCAAGGTCATTATCGACTATCTCAAGGAAGGCGTAATCCTCTGTAATTTCGCCAATTCCCCAACTCGCAATCTTCTTGCGCCACCGCTTAACAGTGGCGTCGGCAGCTTCAATTGCTGACCATGTTAAATCCATCTGAGATCGATATCGGTTTTCTAAGAAACACAATCGAACTGCAAGTGGATCAAAGCCGCGTTCGATTACCTCTTGCAGAAGCACAACATTGCCGGAGCTTTTTGACATCTTGCGTCCTTCGAAAAGTAAGTGCTCACCGTGCAGCCATAAATCAACACTTTCATTGCCAGTAATTGCATTTGATTGAGCTCGCTCGTTTTCATGATGTGGAAAGCGCAAATCTATGCCGCCCACATGAAGATTTACGTGTCCCTGCAAATAATGCAAAGACATAGCTGAGCATTCAATGTGCCATCCAGGAAATCCGGGCCCCCACGGAGAGTCCCAGATCATTTCGCTGCGCGCACCGGAGCTTTTCCATAACGCCCAATCGGCATGAAATCTCTTAGCGCCATCTTCAGTGTATTCATATCGATGTCCAGGTTTGAGTGCATCAAGTCGATTGCCACTTATCGCACCATAGGAAGCAAATGATTGAGCATCAAAATAGACGCTCGCATCTTCGCCAATATAGGCAAATCCTAAAACTATAAGTTGGGCAATCATTGCTTGCATTAACTCAATTGACTCACTTGCTCGTGGATAATGCTGCGCAGGTTTGATATTTAATTGAAGCAAATCTTTATGAAACCGCGCTTCATATTTTCGAGCTATTTCAAATGGATCCTTTTTCTCAGTGATTGCTTGCGCAAGCATTTTGTCTTGTGAATCATGATCTTCTGACATGTGCCCTACATCAGTAATGTTTTGAATTAGCTCCACTTTATTGCCATGCATTTCAAGAACTCGTCGTACTAAATCCGAAAGCAAGAAAGTCCGCATGTTTCCGACGTGTGCGTCTCTGTAAACCGTCGGCCCACAGCAATACATGGTCACCGTGCCATTTGTAGCCGCAACAATCTGCACTTTTCGACTAGCTGTGTCATAGAGTGAAAGGCTCACTTCTTTTCCACCACTTCTTTCCATAGCGCTATCTGTCCATCGGAAAAATCGACGAGCACTCCGTGTCGATTGCGAAGTGTGACGGGGGACTCTAGATAACCCACGATGTCGCGAAAGCCACCCTCTGGATCATGCAAGCGGATGGTGACGCGCTTGCCGATGAGGGTAGTAAATCTGGCTTCGAGTCCATGGGCCATGGCTCAACGATAATCGTTAACATCAAATATCGCTTTGGGAGAGAGTATGCGATTACAATCTGAGCGTTGGCTACTATTTTTTCTTACGGAGGCAAGTCGTGACTTATGTGATCGCCGAACCATGTGTCGATGTAAAAGATAAATCCTGCATCGCTGAGTGTCCTGTGGACTGCATCTATGAAGGTGATCGCATGCTCTATATCCAAGCCGATGAATGCGTAGATTGCGGTGCTTGCGAGCCGGTCTGCCCGGTAGAGGCTATTTACTATGAAGATGATGTTCCACCACAGTGGAAAGAGTTCGGAAAAGTTAACACTGAGTTCTTCGTTGAAATTGGTTCACCAGGTGGAGCCAGCAAAGTCGGTGCGACCGGCACCGATCATGAATTTGTAAAAGCGCTCCCACCTAAGAGCGAGTAACACTTCTTGCGCTCTTCTCTCCCAGATTTTCCCTGGGATGCACTTGCTCCATTTGGCGACAAAGCTCGCGCCCACCCTGACGGGATTATCGATCTATCTGTCGGAACTCCCGTCGACCCAACTCCAGATTTCATTCAAGATGCTCTGCGTGAATCTTCTAACTCCCCAAGTTATCCCGTAACTGCAGGAACTCCAGAACTGCGGGCAGCAATTCGTAGCTGGGCAGTTTCACGTTTGGGTGCAACTGGTGATTTTGATGTTTTGCCGTTGATTGGCTCAAAAGAGTTAGTGGCATGGCTTCCTACAATTCTGGAATCGCAAAAAGTATTGATTCCCGAAATCGCCTACCCGACTTATCACGTGGGCGCGTTGATTGCTAAAGCCCAATCAATTCCAGTTGAGATTGATGCAAAGAGTTGGCCAACCGCGGACTTAGCGTGGATGAATTCTCCATCAAATCCAACAGGGCGGGTGCATAGCATCGATGAGATCAACTCTTGTATCGAATGGTCTCGAAGCAATAATGCGGTATTGATCTCCGATGAGTGTTACTTAGAGTTCGATCACACGGCTACGTCTACCTCGATTTTATCTCTAACTGGAGGCGATAATAAAAATATTCTCGCCGTGCACTCACTTTCCAAACGTTCATCAATGGCAGGCTATCGTGCAGCTTTTTTAATTGGCGATTCCGCCCTTATCGCAAAGATTCGCGAGCTTCGAAAGCATGCGGGAATGATGGTTGCGTTACCCGTTCAGAAGGCCATGACTGCTGCTCTTGCTGATGATAACCACGTTGCCCAGCAGCGGGACCGCTATAACGCCCGAAGAGATGCCTTGCGTCCTGCACTTGAAGCCTGCGGTTTTCGTATTGAATTTAGTACTTCAGGTTTATACATCTGGTGCACTCGCGATGAAGACGCTTGGACAAGTGTTGATTGGCTCGCATCGCGCGGAATTCTTGCAACTCCAGGCAGTTTCTATGGGGACAAGGGCAAGAACCACATTCGAGTTGCAATGACGGTTACTGATGCTCAGATAGCTGATGCAGTTATTCGTTTAAAAGGTTAAGAAATGGCCGTAGGAATTCTGCTTGTAGGTGGCTTTGGAACCCGCTTAATGCCGCTTACTAAAAATACACCGAAACCAATGCTTACAGTTGCTGGATTACCAGTTACTGAACACCAGTTAGCAATGGCGAAAAGAGCAGGAATCTCTACGGTTGTATTAGCGACCTCATATCTCTCAGAAGTATTTATTCCATATTTTGGTGATGGATCCAAGTGGGGAATGAATCTTCTCTACGCGGTTGAAAAAGAGCCACTTGGAACTGGCGGAGCAATTCGAAACGCTGCAAAACTAATTACCGGTGATGAATCAATAGTTGTCTTTAATGGAGATGTCTTGAGTTCGCATAACTTGGCTCAACAGATCCTTGAACACGAAACAAATGATGCAGATATAACTCTGCACTTAACTGCCGTCGATGATGCTCGTGCGTACGGCTGCGTTCCCACTGATTCTGATGGACGTGTCACAGCATTTCTAGAAAAAATGGAAAACCCAATTACTAATACAATTAATGCCGGCTGTTATGTATTTAAATCTAAGATCATCGACTCTATTCCAGAAGACACAGTGGTAAGTGTAGAACGACAAACTTTCCCAGAACTTGTCGCCAAGCATGGAAAGGTATTTGGTTTCATCGATGATTCATATTGGTTAGATATAGGTACTCCTAGAGCTCTTCTAAAAGGTTCAGTGGATTTAGTAGTTGGAGTAGCCGATTCTTCTGCCTTAACTGCTGAGCTTGTTCAAAGCCACACAATTCACTCTTTGGTTATGAAAGGTGCTGATGTTGATCCAACTGCCGTCATCGATGGGGGCAGTTGCATCTCAAAAGGCGCCGTTATAGCTGCAAGTGCCCAGATTTGCGGATCGATTATTGAGGCTGGAGCCAGCATCGGCGCCAATGCCATAATCAAAAACTCCTTTATCGCTACTGGTGCCAACGTGCAAAATTTTGCCCAGATATCCTCGTCATTTGTAACAAATAATGAAATTATTGAAATTCCGCAATAAATTACGCTTGAATTTGGCATCCACGGGGGAACCCGCACTTGACTTATGTGACTTACAAGCGTGTAATTCACTCTTAAGTAAGTCTTTTCCATGAGGGACGAGACCATGAAGCTATTCAAGGAGAATCGACTATGCCGATTAAACCTGAAGCCACGAACTCCCCGACCCCCACGACTGGCCCAAAAGTCACATTAGCTACTGGCGAGAGTGTTGAACTCTCTTGGCAGGAACGAGCACTGTGTGCTCAAACAGATCCAGAGGCATTCTTTCCTGAAAAGGGCGGCTCAACTCGTGAGGCCAAACGCGTCTGTCTCTCTTGCGATGTTCGTTCTGAGTGCTTGGAATATGCGCTCGCACATGATGAACGTTTTGGAATTTGGGGTGGACTATCAGAACGCGAACGCCGTCGCTTAAAGCGCCGTTCTGCGTAATTCTTAATCCCAACTCTTTTGAAGGGTTAGAGGGTTTGTACTGTGGCACTAGCCGATAAACATTTAGTCACCGCAATAGTTGTTACTCACGACGGCGAAACTTGGCTTCCTGCAGTCGTTGCAGCTCTTGCATCACAAACCCGATCTATCAATCAGATTGTCGCCGTTGACACCGATTCACATGATGCATCTACGAAGTTAATTAGTTCTGCCCGAATTCCATTTATCTCAGCGCCTCGTGACTGCGGGTTTGGTGATGCCGTTGCACTCGCAGTTGCCAATTTGCCTGCACAAATCGAAGGAAGCAGTGAGTGGATTTGGCTTATTCATGATGATTGCGCACCTGCACCATTGGCACTTGAAAAACTTCTTGAAGCAATTCAAGACCGTCCACAAGTAGCAATGGTCGGACCAAAACTTCTTGGATGGCATGATCGAACGCACTTACTTGAAGCAGGAATAAGTATCGCTGGCAATGGTGCGCGTTGGACCGGACTTGAAATTCTCGAGTATGACCAGGGCCAACATGACGGCATTCATGATGTGCTTTCAGTTAGTACAGCAGGTGCACTAATTCGCCGTGATATTTTCGAAGAAATAGGTGGATTCGATTCCAACCTCTCACTTTTTAGAGATGACATAGATTTCGGTTGGCGCGCACGAGTTGCCGGTCATTCGGTGATTGCTACAACAGAGGCAGTCGTTTATCACGCCCAAGCATCGGCAACTGAGCGACGACAAGTAGATGTCGCAGGTGCATTCTTGCATCGCCCACTCTTGCTCGATCGTCGTAACGCTGCCTATGTCCTTCTCGCCAACTCCTCATGGTGGATTCTGCCCTGGCTAGCAATTCAACTTTTAGGTTCGACTATGGCGCGTTCGGCTGGTTACTTGCTAGCAAAATTACCTGGATACGCAGCCGATGAACTCTTAGCAGTTGCTACCTTGATTATCCGACCAGCAACCATTGTTAGAGCCAGAAGAGATAGAAAAGCTAAGCGTTTGGTTTCTGCTCGAGTAATTTCTGCTTACATTCCGCCACGGTGGTCACAGATTCGTTTATCAACTGGGCGCATTGCAGAAGCTATCCGTGCCAAAGTTCTTCCAGTCTCCGAGAGCGCCACTTCATCGGTATTAGATTCATTGGATGACGAAGATTTATTGGTACCAACAAGGAAATACCAGTGGCGAAATCTACTGCGCAATCCGGAAGTTATTGGATATTTATCTTTAGCGCTCATAACTCTGGTTGCTTCACGTAATCGAATAGGTGCATTAATTGGTGCAGCGTTGCCGCCCTCACCAAGTGGAGCACGTGATCTTTGGAAAAATTACTTTGAATCGTGGCACCAAGTTGGAATGGGAAGCTCACATGCGTCACCACCTTGGATTGCATTATTGGCCATTGCTTCAATCTTTGTTCTTGGAAAAGTCCCATTCCTAATTACATTTCTATTTCTTTCCGCGCCATTACTTATGATGTGGTCGGCCCAAAGTTACCTTCGCAGCTTTTCCAAAAATACATATATAACAGTCACAGCTAGTGCCCTGTATGCACTATCGCCGGTATCAATGGCTTCAATTAATTCTGGACGTTTAGCAACGGTTGTGGTTTTGATCTTGGCGCCTCAGGTTCCAAAAATACTTAAATCTTGGGCCAATATTGAAAATGAAAGCTGGCGTCGAATTTATGGACTATCGATTTTGCTGGCAGTCCTCAACTCATTTACTTTGCTGACAGTACTGGCCACTCTTGTAATTATTGTGATTGCATTAATTAGGGATTATCGACTCAAATTAACAAAGTCATTATTCCTAACCCGTATTTACAAGCGCATGACTCTTGTAATCGCGCCCTTTGTCATGGTTGCACCGTATTCATTTGAAGCACTTGCCAGGCCAGCTAGATTCTTTGCCGAGCCTGGTTTATCTATTCCTGGTGGCAAAACTAACCTTGTTCTCCTTGGAAATCCCGGCGGAGTGGGATCTTTACCCTGGTGGATTCTGAGTCCAATTCTTCTTATTCTTGTTGTTGCACTTTTCACCTCAAGTAGTGCACGACAAGTTTCACAGTACGGCGTTGGCTTCTTGAGTGCTTCAGTACTAATTTCCGGATTTTCAATTACAGTGCACGGAAATGGAAGCCAAAGCGTGGTTTGGACGGGCTCGCTTCTGGTTGTAGTAACTTTGTCTGCAGCTGCAGCCGGCGTCATAATTCTTGATCGACTTCGCAGCATTTTGATTGCAAGCAACATCCATTACCGTCACATTCTTGCAGCACTATTACTTCTTGTTACGGGCGTGTATTTGGTAATGGGCATCGGTTGGTCGATTGGATCCGGTGCTAACTCGCCAATGCAAAGTAATTTAAAAACTGTAATGCCTGCATTTTTAACGGCAGAAGCTGATACTAAAACTCTTGTATTGCGCGAAATCGGCGCAACAGGTTCAAAAACGATTCAGTATTACATCGCTCGAGGCGGGGACATCACTTTGGGAGAGCCGGATGTTGCTCCTGGTCAAGTTCGTGAAATTGAAATTGCTGCGCAGGAACTCATTGATGGATCTGGAATTTCCAGTAGCCAAATTTTTGCTGCGCATGGAATTAAATATGTCTTCGTTAAAAATCCATTTAGTCGCACTGTTATTCGCACAATTGATGGTCTGGGCGGATTCGCTAGAACATCTGCCACGTCAGCCGGAGTTGTATGGCGAGTATCCGGAGTTACGGGACGATTGATTTTTACTGCAAAAAATGGAACGCGTTCGATTCTAGAGGCCGGAGAAATTGGTGCACGGACAACGGTTCCTGGTCCGGGTTCAATTACATTAACGGAGACTTACGATCGATCTTGGCAAATATTAGAGAATGGATATCGATTAGATCGCGTAATTAACGAACACGGATTGCCGCAATTTGCGGTTACCGAATCTGGAGAAATTTCTCTAATTCATGACGGGACTACTCGCCGCGCTTGGCTTTCTTTGCAGTTGATTTCTTGGGCTCTCATAGTAATTCTGGCGCTACCGGCTGGACGTAGAAAACGAGAGATTTCAGAAAAGGAGTTGGCGTGAAATTTAAAAGCTCACTGATTCTTCTTCTAGTGCTTGTATTATCTTTTTCAACAGCATCTGTTCTCCATGTGGCAGTTAAGGGCAGCGATTACTCACAGTCTTATTCGGCCGTAGTGTGCCCGCCAACGCTTAATGGTTTGAACTCGCAAATTTCAATCTCATCTCGCAAGACTCAGTATCAACGCCTTGATAACCGCAGCAGTAAAACTATTCCTTTTAATTCCCTTCGCTACTCTGTTGTTAAAGATTCCTTAGTGATTTCTGCACAAGGTGTCACACCAGTTGTATGGCAAAGCCGCTCCGGAAGTTGGGCCGGAGGAACAATTTGTTCCGGACCCGAGGCATCTCAATGGTTTTCCGGTGGCACTGCAAACGTGACAACCAAGGGCCGTCTTATGCTGGCAAATAGCGGTTTAAGTGATGCGATTGTTGATATTCAAACTTTTTCTGAAAATGGTAAGCAACCATTAAAATCCATAAACTTAAAATCGAAAAGTTACATGCAACTCTCTTTGGATTCTTTAGCACCAGGAGATAAATCACTTGCAGTTCAAATAGTTCCTCGTTCGGGTCGAGTAAATGCCTTTATGATTGACGAACAAGGATCTGGGTTAAAGGCCTTGGGCGGCGATTTCGTAAATCCAGTTGCTTCAGCTGCAAAGAAGATTGTTATACCTGCAATCCCTAATCAAATATCGAAAACAGGACAGAAAGCTTCATCAGTTCATACGTTGCGAATTGTTGCACCTGGCGATGTCGATACAAGTTTTACGCTAGAACTTTTGACGGCAGATGGGCGTTTTGTTCCTGTCGGATTTAATTCTCGTGCAATTGTTGCAGGAGTAGTCACTGAATTTGCACTTACTCCCAAACTCTCAGCTAGTAGCTTTGCTGTTCGTATTACTTCCCAAGAACCAATTGTTGCCTCAATTTCATCAACTGTGCAGATTAAGGGGCATAAGGACTTTGTATGGAGCACGGCAACAGCACCGCTGACTCCGCTGACCCTTGCCGTAACAGGGCTCTCGCCTCTGATCGCATTTGCGGGGGATTCAATCTCTGTCAAGGTTGAAACAAAACTGGTTAATGGAAAGACCTTTGCCTCCGTAATTAAAGGCAGCGACATTGCCACGTGGCGAGTACCTGCCAATTCGCGATCCATAACGATTGTTGCAACTAGTAAAGATACATATGCCGGTGCATTGGTCTCCTCAGATAATGGTTATGGTTTTATTCCTGTCCAGGCCGGGAGCGTTTTGTCTAAAGTGGAGATACCAAGTTCGAACATACGTGTCCTTAATCCCTAGTAATCCCCAATAATCTATGGCGCGACCACTAATCTTCTTGTTATGAAGTCACAGTTACATGTTGGACGTGGGTGCTCGCGCGTGGGCTGCCGTACAACGGCAACGATGACTCTTACCTATATTTATGCTGAATCAACTGCAGTTGTTGGACCACTAGCTACTTTTTCAGAGCCGCATGCTTACGATTTATGTTCTGTACACGGGGAGCGTCTAAAAGTTCCCCATGGGTGGAAAGTAATTAAACAAGAGTTAACTGGCAACGAACCAGGACCTTCAGATGATGACTTAATGGCCATCGCTGATGCTGTTCGTGAAGTTGCATTGCGTCAAGACGATGATGCGCAAACACAGCCTGCCGATTCATCGCAAAATCCCATTGGACGTCGGGGACACCTTCGAGCAGTTCCTTCGTAAAGGAAAATAAATGACTCAAGAAATTGCAGATATTTTTAAAGCGTATGACATTCGTGGTTTAGTTGATTCAGAGATAACACCGGATTTTACTTTTGCTACTGGTGTGGCTTTTGCAAGATTCTTACAGCTAGAACGTGAACCAGCCACAATAGTTATCGGCGAAGATATGCGTCCATCATCACCAGCTTTAGCGGATGCTTTCTCAGCCGGGGTTACTTCTCTTGGTATGGATGTCATTCGCATCGGATTAGCGTCAACAGATATGTTGTATTTCGCGTCAGGAAAACTTGGCTTACCTGGTGCAATGTTTACCGCTAGCCATAACCCTGCCGAATATAACGGAATCAAACTTTGTTTAAGCAGTGCCCGACCAATCGGGAAAGAATCGGGACTTCTAACTATTGAAAACTTTGTGCGTCAAGGTTCACCTCTTGAAATTCGCTCAGTGGGTGTTGAGTCCAAGCGCAACATGCTTGAAGAGTATGTAGATCACCTTCTAGGACTCGTTAATCTCGACGCCATCCGCCCACTGAAAATAGTTGTTGATGCAGGTAATGGAATGGCTGGGCACACTGCTCCTGCAATTTTTGCGAGATTGAATTGCGAACTTATCCCAATGTATTTTGAACTTGACGGTACTTTTCCAAATCACGAAGCAAACCCAATTGATGTAAAGAATTTGCGCGATTTACAAAAAGCTGTACTTAAACACGGAGCAGATTTAGGATTAGCTTTTGATGGAGATGCAGATCGCTGTTTCATTGTTGATGAGAAAGCCAATGCAATTAATCCTTCAGACTTAACCGCCCTAATTGCAGAGCGAGAGCTCAAGAAACATCCAGGCTCAACCATCATTTATAACTTAATCTCGTCACGTGCAGTACTAGAAGTCATTGAAGAAAATGGGGGAGTCGGCCTTCGTAGTCGTGTTGGCCACTCATATATTAAAAAGATGATGGCCGATAGCAAAGCCATATTCGGCGGTGAACATTCAGGGCATTTTTATTTCGATGAGTTTTGGCGTGCCGATTCCGGAGCGCTAGCCGCACTTCATGCAATCGCAGCCTTAGGTGAATCGAATAACTCAATGTCACAGATCCTTAAGCCATTTCAACGATATGTGCTCAGTGGGGAGATTAATTCAAAAGTTTCCGACACTGCAGCAGCCACTGCGTTAGTTGAAGAAAGTTATGGGTTGCAAGAAGGAGTCACTATCGATTACTTGGATGGGTTGACAGTAAACGGTGATACTTGGTGGTTTAACTTGCGCCCTTCAAATACCGAGCCATTACTTAGACTTAACGTGGAGGCTAAGACATCCACGCGTATGGAAAAGGTACGAGATGAGGTTCTTGCCTTAATTCGTCGATAACCCGACATCTTCGTTACTCGCTTTTGGCGTATGGGCTGTAACCTATGCTCCTGACCGCAGCCGATAAAGGAGCTTTTCGTGAGCGCACAAATTACTTCTACTCTTCCAAAGCACGATATTGCAGATGCTTCACTTGCAGCACAGGGACGCATGCGCATCGAGTGGGCTGAACGCAATATGCCCGTTCTCGCGCAAATCCGTGAGCGCTTTGAGAAGTCTCAGCCATTCGCTGGCGTTCGAATCTCTGCTTGCATGCATGTAACTACTGAGACAGCAAACCTTATGCGAGTCCTTAAAGCTGGCGGCGCTGAAATCGCACTGTGCGCATCAAATCCACTATCAACTCAAGATGACACCGCAGCGGCGTTGGTTCATGAATATGGAATCTCAGTTTTCGCTCGAAATGCCGTTGACCGCGATGGCTATTACAAGCACATTAATGCCTCCCTTGATATTGAACCACATCAAGTTTTCGATGATGGGTGCGATCTTGTAAATACTCTTCATACAACACGTAAAGAATTAATTCCAAATATCGCTGGTGGTTGCGAAGAGACAACAACGGGTGTTATTCGTCTTAACCAGATGGCAAAAGATGGCGCGCTTCAGTTTCCAATGATCGCCGTTAATGACACCGATACCAAGCATATGTTTGATAATCGATATGGAACCGGCCAATCAACACTTGATGCAGTCTTTCGCTCAACAAACTTCTTGCTTGCAGGACGAATTCTTGTTGTCGCCGGTTTTGGATACTGCGGTAAAGGTGTTGCAGAACGTGCCAAGGGTATGGGTGCAGATGTAATCGTTACCGAAATCGACCCAACCAAGGCACTCGATGCGATGATGCAAGGCTTCCGCGTTATGCCAATGGCAGATGCTGCCAAAGTTGGAGATGTTTTCATCACTGTTACTGGTAATCGCGATGTATTGCGTGACGAACACTTTGCAGTGATGAAGGATGGCGCAATCATGGCTAACTCAGGTCACTTCGATATCGAAATCGACGTTGCATGGCTAGAGCAGCACGCAGTGAAGAAGAATGCCAAGATGCGTCACCAGACAGATGAGTATGTAATGGCTGATGGACGCCGTCTGCTTCTGCTTGCCGAAGGAAGATTAGTCAATCTTGGAGCTGCCGAAGGTCACCCTGCTTCAGTGATGGATATGTCTTTTTCTGACCAAGCCCTTACTGCCGAATATTTAGTAAAGGAAGCAAAGAACTTGGCTGCTGGTGTTCACAACGTACCGACATATATTGATAAGGAAGTTGCTAGCTTGAAGTTGCTTAGCATGGGTGGGCACATCGACGTTCTTACTCCTGCACAAGATATGTACTTGAACTCTTGGGAACACGGTAGCTAATGACTCTGGTTATGGTCGTCGATGATGACCAGGACCTTGCCGAAATGCTCGGAATTGTTTTAACCGGTGCAGGTATTGATGTAGACCTTGTAAGTCGTGGGGACGAAGTTCTCGATGTCTTTCGCAACAATCCACCAGATCTAGTTCTCCTGGATGTTATGTTGCCTGGACTAGATGGAATCGAAGTCTGCAAATTAATTCGCGCCGAATCCATGGTTCCAATAATTATGCTTACTGCAAAAGGTGATTCGCATGATGTAGTGCGTGGACTTGAAGCTGGAGCAGATGATTACATGGTTAAGCCCTTCAGACATCCATCTGAACTGATTGCTCGCATCCGCACACGTTTACGTCGGACCAATGTAGATATCTCTGGATTGTTAACAATTGGTGATTTAGCCATTGACGTGCAAGCCCATCAAGTTCTTCGGGCAGGCAAACAGATTTCTCTTACGCGCTTAGAGTTTGATTTATTAGTCGCGCTGGTAAAAGAGCCTGGGAGAGTTTTTACTCGCGACGCATTGCTCAGTGAGGTTTGGGGTTACCGGCATTCAACGGATACCCGACTTGTAAATGTTCACGTTCAACGCCTTCGATCCAAGATTGAGCATGATCCAGAACGGCCAGAAATAGTTGTCACTATTCGTGGTGTTGGTTATAAAGCTGGAGTAATGGGCGGTTCCTAAAGATGAATCGAGTCTTTCTTCGATTACGTAATTCCTTAGCTCCAAGAGTCATTATTTCAACGGTAATTCTATCTCTTGGTGTTATCTACCTGACTGGTTCCGCTCTCAATTCGCAGCTGGCTACAGGTATTAAAAAAGTAAATCTCGATTCTTCTCGCATTGAAGCACGTTCCACAATCTTTAGCGCAGAGTATCGATTTCTTTTAGCACAAGGTGAAAAAGAGGCAGCGGTTCATAAAGTTATTGATGACATTATTAGTTCAGCAACGTCTTTAACTACAAATGAAAATGCACGCGAGGTTATTTTCATCCGAAGTCCAGGTAATACCAGAATCCAGAATTATGAAATCACTTCTAACCTTGTTGACCCGGCATCAATCCCAGAGTATTTAAGCAAGCATGTAAGAAAAAGTAATGATTTAGTCTCTTCCTACATCAATATTAATTACATGGGAGGCCAAAGTATTCCTGGGCTTGCATTTGGACAAAAAGTGCAGATTCCCGGAGCGGGCCAATATGAGATGTACATGGTGTTTTCACTTGCAAATCAAAACGCAACCTTGGATCTCATTCAACGTTTACTACTCTTGACTGGCGGTGCTCTAGTTCTATTGATTGCATTGATTGTTTGGCTTGTTGTGCGCCAGGTTGTAAAACCTGTACGTGAGGCAGCAATAATTGCAGCACAATTTACATCAGGAGATTTTCGTCAACGAATGAAAATAGTCTCTGGTGACGAAATTGCAACGTTGGGAAATGCATTTAATGAAATGGCCGAGTCACTAGAAAAACAAATTGCCCGGCTAGAGAATCTGTCTCGAGTACAACAACGCTTTGTATCCGATGTTTCACACGAACTCCGCACTCCGTTGACTACTTTGCGAATGGCTTCTGAGGTAATTAACGCTTCGCGCGAGAGCTTTGATCCAGTCGTTGCCCGCAGTAGTGAATTACTCGTGGCACAACTTGACCGTTTCGAGCGACTGCTCGAAGACTTACTTGAAGTGAGCCGTTTTGATGCCGAAGTAGCCATAATTGAAGCCGTTGATTTCGACATTGTGCAGCTTGCGACTCGCTGCGTAGAGGATCTTTCCCTTGTGGCAAGCCAGCGTTCAACCGAACTTAGAATTTATTCAATCGTTGACAGCATTAACATAAAGGCAGATATCCGTAGAGTCGAAAGAATCCTGCGCAATTTGTTTTCAAATGCCATTGATCATGCGGAAGAAAAGCCTATAACCATCACAATCATTGCATCTGATCACGATGTTGCAGTTGGAGTTCGAGACCACGGTATTGGATTAGATGAAAACTCATTGACTCGTGTTTTCGATCGTTTTTGGCGTGCAGATCCTTCGCGTGCACGCACGCGCGGTGGAACCGGTTTGGGTCTCTCAATCGCTCTTGAGGATGCGCGCTTACATAATGGTGAACTTGAAGCGTGGGGACGGCCAAACAAAGGCGCGCATTTTGTTCTAACACTTCCGCGTTCTTCAAGCCTTGGCATAGACGCGCGATTAATAAAACTAACTCCTGATGATTTCCACGAGTAATTTCCACACCCTTCTCGCTAGCCGATAAATATCCGCCTACTTTTGGGCCATGAAAACTCTTGATGAATTAAGTCAACTCATATTTCCAACACGCTGTTATGGATGTAATTCAATTGGCTTAACTATCTGTGCGTCATGCCGCCGAGAGTGGCAGCCTCATTATTATTTGACTCATATTCAAACCCTTAAGGTTCACTCAGCCATTTTGTATTCACCAACCGCAAGTAAAATAATTTTGGCAGCCAAAGAAAGTGGCCTCAAAGGTGCAGATCAATTAATAATTGATGCGATTGTTAATGTATTGAATCGCGCAAATTTTGATCTATTCAACGTAAGACTTGTACCAATCCCGTCCTCAAAATCCAACTCCCGTCGCCGAGGTAGAAATTTCATTGCAGATTTATGTAATGAGGTCTCAAGAAGAACAGATATTCCAGTGATACCGATTTTAGATTTCGCACGAAGGGTTAAGGATCAGAGCGGATTATCCGCACATGAACGGGCCGTCAATATGAAGGGGGCCTTTACAATCGCTGCCGGGGTTTATCCACGAGGTGATTTGATTCTCGTCGATGATGTAGTAACCACCGGCGCCACCGTTGCTGAGGCGGCCCGGGCCCTGAATTCTCATGGATTTCACCCACTTGGCTCAGTTACCGCTTGCGTGGCCCAACCTCTACGATAGGAGCCTTGACTAGAAGAGATCGTGGAAGCTTTGAAAGGTTGCATTGATGCCAGCGTTTTTTGACAAGATTTTGCGTGCAGGTGAAGGTCGCGTACTTCGTGAGCTAAGCAAGATCGTTGTCGTAGTTAATGGCCATGAGGCACGAATCACCGCCCTATCCGACTCCGAACTTCGCGGGCAGACTCAAATCTTTAAAGACCGCTTGGTACAAGGTGAAACCTTGGATGATCTGATGCCTGAAGCATTTGCGGTTGTCCGCGAAGCTGCAAAGCGAACACTTGGACAGCGGCATTACGATGTTCAATTAATGGGTGGAGCCGCACTTCATAAAGGCAATATCGCTGAAATGCGAACAGGTGAAGGAAAGACTCTTGTTGCAACACTCCCTTCATATTTAAATGCTTTAGCTGGTCGTGGAGTTCATGTTGTAACAACAAACGATTATTTGGCAGAACGAGACAGCGAGTGGATGGGACGTATTCACCGATTCCTTGGACTCAACGTTGGCGTAATTCTTGCCAATATGTCTCCAGCTGAACGCCGAGAGGCTTATAGCGCCGACATTACTTATGGAACCAACAATGAATTTGGCTTCGACTATTTGCGTGACAACATGGCATGGACGCTTGAAGAGTGTGTTCAACGTGATCACTTCTTTGCTGTAGTCGATGAAGTTGACTCAATTTTGATTGACGAGGCACGTACTCCATTAATTATTAGTGGACCTGCAGATAAAGCAACCAAGTGGTACGTCGAATTCGCTAACTTAGTTGGCAAGCTTCAACGCGATTTGCATTACGAGATTGATGAAAAGAAGCGCACCGTTGGAATCCTTGAAGAGGGCGTAACCAAGGTCGAAGAACTTCTGCAGATTGGCAACTTATACGAAGCAGCTAATACGCCAATGATTGGTTACCTCAATAACGCGGTTCGCGCGAAAGAGCTTTTCAAACGCGATAAAGATTATGTTGTTATGAATGGCGAACTATTAATTGTTGACGAACACACCGGCCGCATGCTTGCAGGTCGTCGTTATAGCGAAGGTCTTCACCAAGCCCTTGAAGCTAAAGAGCGGATTGAAATCAAGGATGAAAACCAGACCCTTGCGACGATTACTTTGCAGAACTATTTCCGTTTGTACGAAAAGCTCTCAGGTATGACAGGTACTGCAATGACTGAGGCCTCTGAATTCCACCAGATTTATAAGTTAGGCGTTGTTCCAATCCCTACAAATCGCTCGATGGTCCGTATTGACCAGGCTGATCTTGTTTACAAATCCGAAGCGGGCAAGTTCATTGCAGTGACTGCAGATATTGTTGAAAAACATCGCAAGGGTCAACCAGTTTTGGTAGGCACAGTTAGCGTAGAAAAATCGGAGGAGCTTTCAGGATTCCTCCGTAAAGCTGGGGTTGCTCATGAAGTTTTAAACGCCAAGCACCACGAACGCGAAGCCGCGATTATTGCTCGCGCGGGCGTAAAAGGCGCAGTCACTGTTGCGACAAATATGGCTGGTCGCGGAACTGACATCATGCTGGGTGGAAACCCAGAGTTCATGGCAGATTATGAATTACAGCGCAAGGGGATTTCTCCAGTAGATAATGCTGAAGAGTATGAAAAGAATTGGCCAGAAGAAATCGCTCGCCAAAAGGCAGCGGTTGCAATGGGTCATGAAGAAGTAATCGCTCTGGGCGGTTTGTATGTTCTCGGTACCGAACGTCACGAATCTCGACGTATCGATAACCAGTTGCGTGGTCGTTCAGGTCGCCAAGGTGATCCAGGTGAATCACGTTTCTATCTTTCTCTGCAGGATGAATTAATGCGTCGCTTTAACTCAGGCATGGTTGAGCGTTTCTTGACTGCTGCTGGAATTCCAGAAGATGCGCCAATTGAATCCAAAATGGTCAGCAATGCAATTCGTTCAGCTCAAACTCAAGTCGAAGCTCAAAACTTTGAAATGCGAAAAAATGTTTTGAAATATGACGATGTAATGAACCGCCAGCGCCAAGTTGTTTATGGTGAGCGCCGTATGGTCCTAGAAGGTGCAGATATTAAGGATCAGGTCGCTACTTTTGTAAGCGATACTTTAAGCGCATATGTCGGCATGGCTACTTCCCAAGGTTATTCTGAAGATTGGGATTTAGATACTTTGTGGAACGCTCTTAAAACTATTTATCCAATCTCATTTACTATCGATGAACTTGTTGCTCGAGTTGGATCTCGCAATGGTTTGGATGCCGATTTCTTGGCTAATGCAGTTATTGAAGATTGCAAAGATGCATATGCTAAACGTGAAGAATCTTTGGGATCCGAAGTCATGCGCGAACTAGAGCGCAAGGTTTTGCTCTCGGTATTAGACCGCAAATGGCGCGAGCATCTATACGAGATGGATTACCTCCAAGAGGGCATTGGCCTTCGCGCCATGGCCCAGAGAGACCCACTTGTTGAGTATCAGCGAGAAGGTTTCGACCTGTTCTCGGCGATGATGGATGCAATTAAGGAAGAAATCGCGGGATTCCTGTTCAATATCGAAGTAACCGTTGAAGCATCTAGCAATGAAGTTACTGGCGCAGGACTTGAAGCTAAAGCTCTCCCAACTTCTGGATTGCAATACACAGCCTCTGACGAAAGCGGAGTCAAAACAACGGGTGATGTTTCAAGAAATGCACCTTGTCCATGTGGTTCGGGCAAGAAATACAAGCGATGCCACGGTGCCTCTTAAAGCAGAGTAAGTGTTGTACAAAGCCAACGCTGATCCATGCCTTCAAATCGCACAAGAATTGCGCGTAATCGATCTTCAAAACGAACAGTAATTGTCGCTTCACAGATCCCATCTAATGGTTCTTGAATATGAATCTTGCGAATATGTCCTACTTGCTTTTGAGATCCTGATTTTCTGACTAGCTCTGAAAATATTCTGTGGTGACATTGAGATGCAAGTTGGTTTGGAGAGCGACGTCCCGCCCATATCTCTACAACGTTTAGCGCAAATCGCGAAGTCCACTCCACGAGATCAGGAAGATCTTGGGCTGAGGTGGGTATCGGAGCAAAATCAGGGTCGAATTCCCCTTCGGACTGTGTAGGAACCAGATAAAGCTTTCCTCTTTGCAATTCGCGAATTTCTGGCTGGGGTCGGAAAATCTCTAAGAATGGATGTTGCCAATCGCAAATTTCCAATTGTGCAATTTCTTCGATTCGAAAAGTTGCGATAAATAGGTTTTCATCTTGAATGTGGTTAGTTGTCATAGCGTGAGATTGCTACCTAAATCTCGTTTTGTTCTCAACCAAACGGTTGATTCTTTTCTCATCAAAAAGGATGAGTGTGGACAAACCCTAAAGGTTTATCGGGGCATCGAATTAAGTGCCCACATGAAAAATAGAAAATCAGGGAGCCGGTCAAGGACTCCACTTGCAATAACTTTAATAGCAGCCTCATTCGTATCAGCATTCATTCTGGCAAGCTTCTCACGATCAACTACGCAGTATTGGGTCGCAGCGACTGACTTAACAGTTGGACATCAAATTTCGACAGGGGATTTGATGTTATCGGATATGAATTTAGGATCCTCTTCCGCAAATTATTTTTCCAAAGATTTGGACCTGTTTGGGCAAGTAGTAATAGAACCGGTCTCATTAGGTGCCCTTGTGGGAGAACAAAGTGTGAGTTCAACTGCAACAGCACTAGCAAGCAGTGGTGTGCCATTAAGCATTCGCTCTGTCGATGTAGCTGCAGGAGTTCAAGCAGGTGCACTTGTTGATATCTACTGGGTTTTGGATAGTCAAAATGGTGAACTACCTGAAGATCCGATACTCATATTGGGCGGGGTAACGGTTTTAAGTTCCGATGGAAATAGTAAGAACTTTGGCACAGATGCAGCATTAACTGTTTCAGTAGAGCAAACGCAGGTTTTACGACTATTAAATTCCACGACACGGGGCCGACTGGTGGTGATTTGTTCTCATGTCTAATCAAGAGCTACCTGTAGTTATTACTGCAATCGCTGATGCACGGTTTGAGGGTTTTGTCGCTGGAACTCTATTTGCACAGGGGTGGAGCGTTATTTTCCGAGCAATAGATTTCGAAGGGTTAGAAAACTACTGCACAAATAACCCTGAATCTGCATCTACGGCCATGCTAATTTTTTCCCCAGATCTTGCAGGAATCTCTAAAGATTGTATTTCTCGTGTCGAACCAAGAGTTAAACAGGTTGTGGGTTTTTCTGATCAAATGTCCGAGGAGAGTTCGTTTAGCGGCTTACATAAGATTCCTACTTCAGTTACAGATTTAGTCAGTGTAGTGCGAGGTTATGTGCGAGCACCGATGTTGCGTCCATCTTATGAACTTTCAAGAGGTAACCGCAAATCTCATGTAATGGCAGTTGGCTCAGCAGGTAGCGATACTGGTTGCACAACTATTGCTTTGAATTTAGCTATGGAGCTGAGTGTTTTAGATAAATCAACATTATTAATCGATGCTAATTATCGTGCTCCCTCCATAGCTGCTCTCATCGCCATTAGAAATTTGCAGAATGAATCGGAGTGGAGAAGTATTGCGCCAAATTTATCAATTGCAGAGATCAGGCAAGAGGAGGCAACTTCAATTGAAGATTTTATGGAGAAGGCAACTTCGCACTTCGACAATATTGTCATTGATCTTGGCTCAATATCTGGATTATCAAATCGTTTAACTGACAGGCGCTGGACATCGACGATGACAACGTGGAGTTGTGACCAAGGTGATGAATTAATGATTATTGCCCGACCTGATCTTCTCGGGATTCATCGATTAGAGCAGGTATCGATCCTTCTTGAAAAAACATCTATACGCAGTGCGCTCAGTTTCACACTTAATATGAGATCCCCGGGCAAAAAGGGCGAAGAGGAAGAGGCGAGATTCCTTGCGATTGCAACACGGCTTCGTCCGCTGTGTGTACGTGTAATCTGCCGGGATTCTCGGGCTACGGCTATGGCCCTTGAGCAAAAAGCCACGCTAATTGAGGTAAATCAGCGCTCCTCACTGCGAAAATCAATTGCGAAAATAGCTAGTGAGATTCGCCAATAATTTCTAATACTATTAACTCATGCGAGCCTATCTGCCAATAACTCATGATGAGCTAGCAACCTTCCTCAACTCTGGAAGCAAAGAAGTCGAATCAATTCTTGCTCCAACACCGTTTTATGTCGGTGATAACTCGGATTTAGATGAAGAAGAAATTGAGTATCTACTATCTCTAGAAGCAGCCAAAGAATCTTTAGAGCTTCGAAATACTAAACACGCACCAGGAATAACCCTGGCAATTGAGTTAGAACCAGCGCAAGTGAATCAAGTGCAAGAGAAATCAGTAACTTTAAACTCCTCAATCAAATGGGAACAAGTGCAATGCGCGCTTCTATTGTTTCCAGATGATGAAGAAGAAGAGTTAGTGTGGTTTGCAACGCAAGAGATTCCACTGACTTTA
The DNA here is from genome assembly GCA_903825015.1 of uncultured Actinomycetes bacterium. Classification (GTDB taxonomy): domain Bacteria; phylum Actinomycetota; class Actinomycetes; order Nanopelagicales; family Nanopelagicaceae; genus Planktophila. Next base: position 29,856 of record CAIJYZ010000093.1, on the reverse strand, counting down.
GGGGAGTGGAAGTAGCGTGCCGCAGTTTGAAACTCTGCTTCATGGTCGCAGTTCGGTTTCAATTGATCAAGCGCACAAACTCCGAGAGTTAGTGGCAGATTGGCAATTACTTTCAGATTTATCTTTTGCAGATTTAATTCTTTGGGTACCAATTAGAAAAGATATTAAAATGTGGCCTACTGGTCATGTTGCTGTTGCTCATATTCGGCCAACTACAGCTGCAACCGTTTTCACCAATGATGTAATTGGTGATGAAGTGACATGGGGTACCAAACCTCGAATCGATCAAGCGCTCTCTAGTGGAGAAATAGTCAGAGACTCAGAATCCGAGCAAGTCGGGGAATTACTAATCAAAGAAGAGGCAGTTCCTGTTGTTTTTGAAGGACAAGTAATTGCAGTTATAACTCGCCATCGCAATGCCGAACTTATGCGTTCCCCTAGTCGACTGGAACTTAATTATCGAGAAATTGCCCACTGCTTGTATCGAATGGTGGCTGAAGGCACTTTTCCTTACAAGGACGCGGGTTCATTATTTGAGCCTGTTCCCCGAGTTGGAGATGGCCTAATTCGCCTTGATATAAATGGAGTGATCTCATATGCCAGCCCAAATGCACGTTCTGCATTCAGCAGGATGGGTTGGAAAAATGAAATTGAAAACCATAAATTGGGTGAAGTTGCCGAGGAAGTGGCAAAGAATTCACCAAATCCGCATGAGGAGGGGATCCGCACCCGTCTAAATGGAAAAGTATCGCGCAGAGTTGAAATTGATAATCAAGGGGCAACAATTGATCTGTTGGTATTGCCTTTGCTACAAGGTGAAGACCGAATTGGGGCAATTGTCTTGCTCCAAAATGTTACCGAACTTCGTCGACGTGAGCGCGAACTTGTAACCAAAGATGCAACCATTCGCGAAATTCATCACCGTGTTAAGAATAATTTGCAGACAGTTTCTGCATTGCTTCGTTTACAAGCCCGCAGAATTGAAGATCCAAGTGCAGCTTCAGCTTTAAATGAAGCGGTACGTCGAATTGCATCAATTGCATTAGTACATGAAACATTATCTAGCAGTAGCGAAAATACCGTTGCATTTGATCAGGTACTTACAAATTTGATTACGCATGCTCTCGAGCTCAGTCCGCGAATGGGGGAGTTGCGAATCGAACGTATAGGTGAATTAGGTTCACTGGAATCTCGCTTAGCAACACCACTGTCTTTAGTGGTAACGGAGTTAATGCACAATGCTTTAGAACATGGATTAGCAGAGCAAGGATCCGTGCTGTCTATTGAATTAGCGCGTTATAGTAATGAGTGCGTAATAAATATCGTCGATGATGGAATTGGCCTTCCCGAAGGATTTGATTTAGCAACCTCTTCAAATTTAGGTTTACAGATTGTACGAACTCTCACTGAAAATGAACTTAAGGGAACCTTGAAATTACAATCAACTCTTTCGGGAACGCAAGCAAATCTACGCTTCCCGATTTAGAACTGGTTCTGCTGTTCTATTAGTCGGGCACGATTTCGTGCTGCACGGCGCTTAAGAGCGCGGCGTTCATCCTCTGAAAGCCCACCCCAAACACCAGCATCCTGCCCGCTTTCAAGGGCCCAAGCTAGACATGGCTCTTTCACGATGCAGCGGTTACAAACTTTTTTCGCTTCTTCAATTTGGGTAATTGCCGGCCCAGTATTTCCAACGGGAAAGAAGAGCTCTGGATCTTCATCGCGGCAAGCTGATTGATGTCGCCAATCCATAAGTCGTCTCCTTTGAATCAAAGATTTGGGCGTACCCAAATTCCCTAAAATTGAATAGTGGAAATACGCACACCGATGTTGCGCAAGGGGTCAATTCTCCCTGCTTATGCGGTGATAAACAAGGATGAATGGAAAGAGATTTGCCAAATCATGGTGATTTAAATCAAGTGTGCCCCCGACAGGATTCGAACCTGTGCTCCCGCCTCCGGAGGGCGGTGCTCTATCCCCTGAGCTACGGGGGCTCATGAACAGTGGCAAGGTTATCAGCGGGTGCGCATCTGGCGTGATGCTGCCAGAATTGCGCGCATGAGTTCAATCGCATATTTCGCTACAGGATGTTTTTGGGGCGCAGAGCGTCGCTTTTGGCAGATGGATGGTGTTAAGGAAACATCTGTTGGCTATATGGGTGGAACGCGAGCCAATCCTTCATACGAGCAAGTGTGCACCGGGGTCACTGGCCATGCTGAAATGGTGAAAGTAGTTTTCGATGAATCGAAAGTGAGCTACCAACGGTTGCTAGAAGAGTTTTGGACAATGCATGATCCGACATCGCTTAATCAACAAGGTGGCGATATTGGAAGTCAGTATCGAAGTTCAATCTATACAACCACACCAGAGCAATATGTGACAGCGGTTAATTCACGTAATATTTACCAAAGTGTATTAACTGGTTCTGGGTTAAATGAAATCGTTACTGAGATTATTAGTTCGCAAGGTGTTGAGTACTATCTAGCGGAGGAATATCACCAAAAGTATTTGCAGAAGAACCCAAATGGTTATGACTGTCACTCAAGTACTGGGGTTGCATATCCAACGCAAGGTGCGAGCGTATGAGCGAGAAACAATATCCAGTAGCAATTGATGAAGCTGAGTTAAAAGCAAAACTTGATCCACTTTCATATGATGTACTGCGCAATGCAGCAACCGAACGTCCATTTACTGGCGAATACACAGATACAGATAAAGTTGGAGTGTACAAATGCAAAGCGTGCAGCGCCGAACTATTTAGAAGTGAAACAAAATTTCATTCAGGTTGTGGATGGCCATCTTTTTATGCGCCAACTGACGATGATGCAGTTGAGTTAATTGAGGATAGATCTCTGTTCCCTCGGGTTCGCACTGAAGTTCGTTGCGCAGGTTGTGGCTCACATCTAGGTCATATATTTAAAGGCGAAGGCTATGACGTGCCAACGGACGAACGTTGGTGCATTAACTCGGTCTCATTAATCCTTGAGGATATTTAGTAATCTAAACCGCGGCTTTCATGAACGGCCTGATAGCAGTACCAAGCAACAACGCTGCGATAGGGATGAAGTTTTTCACCTTTAAGATCCAAGGCTTTTGCCAAAGTTTCCTCTTTGTTCTTATGAATAAGGTCCCAGCCGCGACGAACTGCCAGATCTCCTGTCGGCCATATATCTAAACGGCCAAGTTGAAACATCATAAACATCTCTACGGTCCAGCGACCAATACCCCACAATGATGTCAATTTGTCGTAAATCTCTTGGTCATCGTGGATTTCATCAATTGAGTCGATTGGAATTGATTTATCAATTGCAGCTGCTGCTAACCCCTTTATAGTCCGAGATTTTGCACCAGAAACCCCAATTTCGCGCAGAGCAAGATCATCGAGTTTGATCAACTTCTTTGCATTGATTGTTCCTTTACAAAGATCAACTAATCGATTGTGAATCGTGTCTGCTGCTTTAGTGGCAAGCTGCTGCGAAATCACTGAACTAACAAGTGATTCAAAATGCGACTCAGTAGGTGCGGTGCGACCAATTGTGCAGAGTGGGCGACGTTCAATCAAAGGTGCAAATTTGCGATCTAACTGGCCAACCTCTGCGACTATACGCCGCATTTTTTGAGCAGAGTGCGTAGCCATTAATTAGAGCGAGAAAGTTGGATATTCATCCGTAACCATAAGAAGTGCATAACCAGCAATGCGGTTCCAATAGGCAATAGTCCCTACAACTCCTTCAGCACACCATTCTGGATAGTTACCAGTTAAAACAACACTTACCCAAGCAAAAATGGTGAGGAAGAATGCATACACTCCATAGATAATTCCAACAATGTACAAAGGAATTGCTAGGAACCATTTCACAAGAGGCAAGTAACGGTTGAGGGCTTTAGGATCCACTTCTGGAAAAGTTACGCTTACAACATCATTTTCTTCCAACGATGGATATTCATCGGTCAGTACAAGGACGTAGGCATCAACACGGGTAGAGAGTGACATAAAAGCTTCATTAAATGCCAGCAAATATGTTGGATAAGCCTGGCGAAAAACTATTGATAGAGCTACAGGAAGAATAAAGAAACCCATAACCCACGACGTGTTGTTTGTATCAAATTGCTGTGGGGCAAATGATGTAACAAAAATTGCCATTGGCACCACAAGGATGATGCGAAATAAAGCGCTAACGCGATTTCGCTCGGTCAGGGATACGTCGATCTGGGTTTCAATTTGATTACTCATAGCGCTCAATTTACCCGTATTTCTCGCTGGGCTATTGCTTATTACAGCGAACATGCCGTATTTTGCAGTCTCTTGCAGAAATATTTGCAGGTTTTGCAGTTCATGGGGGAGCCAGATGGCGGGAATTAAGGAAGTTGCTGAAGAAGCAGGGGTCTCCACTGCAACTGTTTCACGCGCCTTACGCGGACTGCATCACGTTAATGCCGCTACCCGTTCAAGAATTATGGCCGCTGCAGAGAAACTTGATTATCCGCTGACGCCCGTAAAACATGCTTCTCAAAGTGGGCGCACAAACAGCGTCGGAGTTGTAGCGCCTTATATTTCACGTTGGTATTTCTCTCAAGTTATAAGTGGCGCCGAACAAGCTCTACGAGAAGCTGGCCTTGATTTATTGCTCTATAACTTCAGTCAGATGAAGGGCCGTGAAAGACTTTTTCAACATCAATTATTAAAGGGCAGAGTCGATGCATTGATTGTCATCAGCTTGCCGCCAACTATTGAAGAGTTTGATTCGATGCTTAGTCTTGGAATTCCAATTGCATTGGTGGGGATGGAGAACCCTAAGTGCGCTTCTATTAAAATCGATGACATTGCCGGTGCTCGATCAGCAACGCAGCATTTAGTTAATCAGGGTCACAAGAAAATTGGGCTCATGTCTGGTCGACCAGATGATCCATTTAACTTTAGCGTTCCGCAGGATCGCCGCAAAGGATTTATGCAGGTATTAGCAGAAAATGGTTTGGAGTGGTTACCTCAACGCGAAGTTCATGGTGATTTCACAATGCATACCGCAGCCCGTGCGATGGATGATTTATTAGCTCGCCCAAATCGACCAACTGCAATTTTTTGTGAATCCGATGAAATGGCGATGGGTGCAATGCAGGCTTTACGACGACATGGCCTGAAGGCACCTGATGATATTTCAATCGTTGGTTTCGATGGACATGAAATGGCAGAGTTTTCCGAATTAACTACGATTGAACAACCAGTGCAATTAATGGGCGAGATGGCTGCTTGGTCGATTATGGAACGTTTGCGTAAACCAAATATCGAACCACCTTCTTTAGTACTACCAACAACTTTAGTTGTGCGAAATTCAACTCGCCGCATAACAGCGGCAGAGGCCTAGTTTTAACCTCTTTCACAATAGGTGTGGCTCAGGGTAACCTTGCAGCCATGTCTGATAACAATGTTGTTGCCCCAGCTTTAAGTGAATTACTAACTCATCACTCCGAAAAATGGCGTGGATTTCCGGCCGACGTATTGCCACTGCCTGTTATGGAGATGGACTTTCCTATTGCCCAACCAATTCGCGATGTATTGCTTGAGATGGTCAATCACTCAGATATGGGTTACTTAGGCTCGGTCCCGGAGTTGGCCGATAGCTTTGCCTCCTTTTGTGCTTCACGCTGGGGATGGGACATTGACAAGTCCCAACTACGAATCGCCGGTGATGTTGGTGTCGGTGTGGTCGAAGTACTTCGAGTATTTACGGAGCCCGGAGATCGAATTCTAATTAACTCTCCTGTCTATCAGAATTTCTATAGCTGGATAAAAGAAACTCGACTAGAGATTGCAGATGTTCCATTTATAAATGCTGGTTCAAATAGCGATGATATAAATCCATGGACAATTGACTTAGATGAAGTAGAAAAAGTTTATGCATCAGGAATTAAAGTCCATTTGCTGTGCTCGCCGCATAATCCCCTTGGTCGTGTTTACTCACATGAGGAACTTTCTCGAATTGCAGAGATGGCAAAGAAATATGACGTAGTTGTAATTAGCGATGAGATTCACTCGCCGCTTACTTTCAAAGAAGCAAAATTCATTCCCTTTCTCGGCCTAAATGACACTGCGCGCCAAGTGGGAGTAACCGTTACTTCAGCTTCCAAGGGCTGGAATATTGCTGGTCTAAAGTCGGCAATCATTATTTCTCAGGACGATGCAATAAATGAGAAATTGGCATTGATGCCTCCCGCCGTTCACTTTCGCTCATCGATACTGGGTGCATTTGCATCAGCTGCAGCCTTTAAAGATGGGGGATTATGGCTGGACTCGGTTATCGCCAACCTTGACCAAAATCGATTCATGATTAAGGATTTATTGAGCGCAAAACTTCCATCGGTTAAATATCACATCCCCCAATGCAGTTATGTTGCTTGGCTTGATTTAAGTTCACTTAATTTGGGCGATAATCCCGCTCAAACATTACTTGAGCGTGGCAAAGTAGCCTTTAATCCTGGGTACATTTACGGCGCACAGAGCGCACAGTTCGTTCGGCTGAATTTTGCAACTAGTCCAACGATTATTACTGAAGCTATTGATCGCATAGTTAAGAGTTTGTAGTGCCGCAATTAAATTACGATGTTGTAATTGTTGGCGGAGGCCACAATGGTTTAGTCGCCGCCACCTATCTTGCAAAAGCGGGCAAATCAGTAATTATTCTTGAGGCCAATGCAGAAGTTGGCGGTGCAACTACAAGCGTACGTGCATTTCCTGAATACGATGCGCGTTTATCACGCTATGCATATCTAGTTTCACTCTTGCCTGATCAAATTGTAAGTGAGTTAGGTATCGAATTTGAAACTTTATCTCGCACGGTGTCTAGTTACACCCCTTATTCACGCGGTGGGAAAGATTTGGGCCTCTTTATTGCGCGCCAATGGGATCAAGAAACCGAAGATTCTTTTCTGCAGATAGATCCAAGTGGTGCAGAGTGGCAAGCATGGCAGGATTTCTACAACGAAATTGCCCTCTTTGCACAAAAGATCGCTCCAACAATGCTCAAGCCATTGCAAACACGTAGCGAACTAAAGGCCATGATAAATATGCCCGATGTATGGGAATACTTAATGGAGCGCCCAATCGGTGAAGAAATAGAAAAGCGTTTCAAGGATGACATTGTTCGTGGAGTGATCTTGACGGATGCACTGGTTGGGACCTTTGCATCGGCCTTTGATTTTCAAGCAAATATTTGCTTCCTCTATCATTTAATTGGAAATGGAACAGGAGAATGGAAAGTTCCACGCGGAGGAATGGGAGCACTGGTTAGCGAACTCGAGCGCGTAGCCGTTGCTGCTGGCGTAACTATCAAAGTTAATTCACGTGTAAATACAGTTACAGCTTCGGCGACAATGGCCACTGTTGAACTTGCAGATGGCACAGAGATTAATTCGAAATATCTTTTAAGCAACGCTGCGCCTCAGACTCTTGCAAAACTACGTGGAGAGCAAGCCCCCAAGAGCCTTGATGGCGCGCAGACAAAGATTAATATTTTGCTGAAAGCATTGCCTAAATTAAAATCTGGTATTGATCCAAGACTTGCATTTGCAGGTACGTTTCACGCCAATGAATCTTTTTCGATTTTTGAGTCAACATTCTTAGAGGCTAAAGCCGGTAAGTTAGCGCAAAAACTTCCCATTGAAATGTATTGCCATACTTTGACCGATCCATCGATTTTGAGTCCGGATCTGCAAGCTGCCGGCTATCAAACTCTGACTCTCTTCGGGTTTCATACACCAGCTGCTTTATTTGAAGCAGACAACGAGGGCACAAAAGCTCTCGCCTTAAAAGCGGCTTTGGCATCTTTAAATGAACTTCTCGTCGAACCGATTGAAACAGTTATGGCCGCAGTTGAAGTTAAGTCTCCGTTAGATATCGAGGGCGATGTTGGTTTACCGCGTGGAAATATCTTCCATAAGGATTTAAGTTTCCCATTCCGCGAAGATGATGACCTGCCTGGCTGGGGAGTTGAAACCGATGATCCACGAATCTTTATTTGTGGCGCTGGCGCAATTCGTGGCGGGGGAGTCAGTGGTATTCCAGGTCACAACGCTGCAATGGCAGTCCTTGCAGCAATGGAAATAGAATGACGCAATGAGCAAGAATCCAGAGACAATTGCAATCACTGCTGGCCGTCCGCCAATAGAGCCCGATGCGCCACTTAATCCATCGGTAGTTTTGACTTCTACATTTCATTCTGGTGGTCCAATTGGTTATGGGCGTTACGGAAACCAAACGTGGACGGCGCTAGAAGAAGCAATCAGTGAATTAGAGGGCGGTCAGACCCTTGCCTTTTCATCAGGAATGGCAGCGATTAGCGCAGTCTTTTCAATCTTGCCGATTGGTGCGCCGATAGTTGCATCAAATCAGGGCTATAGCGGCGTTATGAGTTTGTTGAACTCGTTCCATGCAAGCGGTCGGTTGGAAGTTAGATTTGTTGATGTTGTAAAGACGCAAGAAGTTATTGATGCGATGAAAGGTGCTGCATTAGTTTGGCTTGAATCACCAACAAATCCATGTCTTGATGTTGCAGATTTGCCAGCGCTAATTTCAGCTGCCAAGAAATTAGGCATTGGAGTTGCTGTCGATAACACCTTCGCGACGCCTCTTGTGCAAAATCCGTTGGCGATGGGCGCCGACATTGTCATGCACTCTGTTACTAAGTTTTTATCAGGCCATAGCGATGTCTTAATGGGCTCACTTTCTACAGAGGATCCAGCCCTATATAAGCGATTGCAGGATTCTCGCAGCTTTAATGGTTCTATCCCTGGTCCCCTAGAAGCTTGGCTGGCGCTTCGTGGTTTACGTACCTTCCCATTGCGATTTAATAAATCGCAAGAGAGCGCAAAAGAGTTAGTAACTCGGCTTAGTAATCATCCGAAAATTACCCGCGTGCGCTATCCAGGTTTTGGTGCGATTGTCTCTTTTGAAGTCGATGGAACTCCAGAGCAAACTCAGAAAGTTTGCGACTCTTCGACGATGATTGCTCATGCAACTAGTTTGGGAGGCGTTGAATCCTTATGGGAGCGCAGGCGCCGTTGGCCTATTGAGAGCCCATCTGTACCCGAGCAGTTGATTCGCTTGTCAGTTGGCTGCGAACATGTCGATGACATTTGGAACGACATCACAGCAGCATTGGCTTCTATCTAAGGCGCAATCGACTAATAGAGAGTATTTTTATCTCATGGTTAAAGCATTTCGTCGAGTTATTGCAGCGGTAACCGTTGCCGTTTTGGCTTTCCGTGCTGTTGGTTCGTTTCTTTCTTGGATTGAACATCAAGAGGATTCAGCGGCAGATACATGGATCGACGAAGATGAATTTGAAGATGCCTGATACAACCTATATCGCAGGAACTTGCAACATAGGCGAGAAAGAGATTCGCCGAAGGCAGTCAGTAGCATTCATCGGATTATTCTTTTCAATTGCATCACTTTTAGTGATGATTTCAGTTAGCGCTCCAAGAAGTGCGCGTATTGGAATTTTTATACCACTGATGATTACAGCTGTTGGATATGTTCAGGCTCGCAGTAAATTTTGTCTAGCATACGGATTAGCTGGCACATTTAACTTTGGAAAGCTTGGAGATTTGTCGCGAGTCAGCGATCCTGTAAGTAAGGCAGCAGATCGCGCAACAGCGCTAAGAATAATTGGGAAATCTTTTGTGCTTGCGATCATAGCGACAGCGGTGGTTTTAGTACTACCCTTATAAACATGAAGATACATGTTCATACCCGCAATTCAGATTTAGCCGATGATTTCAGAGATATCGTTGAAGAGAAATTAAATACTATGGAGCGTTTCGGCGTTGTCATAGACCGAGTTGAAGTTGAAGTTCTCCATGAAAATAACCCACGTCAGGGGAAAAACTCACATCGCGTAATTCTTACTTCACATGGAACTGGGCCTTTGCTTCGTGCAGATGCCTCAGAGTTCAATGATGTTGCGGCATTTGATAGTGCGATGCAGACTTTTGAATTGCAAATTCGAAAACTTCATGAAAAAGGCAAGGATCACAACCGCGAAACATTGCGTAATAAAGAAGTTATTTAGATTATTTCGCTTCCATCTTTACGGGTAGCCGTAAGGCTGGCAACTGTTGTAATAATTAAACTGGCAATAATCACACCTAGGCTCACTTCTAGGCTTACTTCTGGAATGTGCACGCCAGCAATATCATCAATTCCGATTCCATGAAAAGCTTCCATAATCATTTTGATACCGATAAATCCTAAGATAAATGAAAGACCTTTTGATAGGTATACCAAGCGGGCGAGCAATCCTTCAAGCAAGAAATAAAGTTGACGCAAACCCATAAGTGCAAAGACGTTTGCAGTAGTAACAATGTATGGATCTTTAGTTAAACCAAAGATTGCTGGGATTGAATCAAGTGAGAAAACTAAGTTTGTTAAACCTAACGCCACAAGAGCAATTGCAAATGTACTAAAACCACGTTTTTTTAACAGGGCGACGACTTTGCCCTCTTTCCACTCGTCATCTTCACTCTCTTTGGCCAACTGCCATGCCGTGTAAATCAAGAAGATTCCAAATAGAAAGAAGATACTGGCAAATCGAGATATCAAGGCCGCGCCAAGTGGAATCAAGAGCCCGCGGATGGCGATTGTCAGCATAATTCCTAGAAGTAGCACCAACTGTTGTAACTCTTTTTGGACTTTTAAACTTGCCAAAATAATTATAAATACAAAGATATTGTCCACAGAGAGTGCATACTCAGTCAGCCAGCCCGCAAAGAACTCTTTTTGCCCTTGTTCGCTAGACCAGTGTGGAAGCAATGCACCGAAAATAATCGCTGTTCCAATATAAAAAACTGTCCAAAAGGATGCTTCGAGCATGGAAGTCTCTTTGTTGCGTCGAATTACTGCCACACCTAAATCAAGAAGAATGATTCCAGCCAGAACGGCAATTGTGATGATCCAAGCCGAAGTAGATTCCATGGCCGTAGTCTGCCATTTAAGAGATGAACCAGGCACAAGAACGTGCTGGAATTACCTTCTTTCCATTATGAGCATCGACCGTGCCTGCGCTTACAACTAAGAGCTTGCCGGCAACATCACACTCTTGAGGCTCATTACTAAGATTCATGATGACGGAAATTGCCCCGCGCTTATAGGAAAGTAATTCATTGGATTTTAAGCCGTGATGTGGTGACTCGGTCCATTCGATTTCACCTTGAGAAGATAAATGTTCACGACGCAGCGCCAAAGCGTTTTTGTAAAGATGAAGTGAGCTCTTTGCATCATTACTTTCTTTTTCCACAGTCATCTCACTCCACGACTGTGAAATTGGTAGCCAAGGCTTTCCAGTAGAAAAACCAAATGGTGCTATTTCACCGTTCCATGGAATAGGAACACGGGCCCCGTCTCGACCTTTAATCTCGCCATTTGTTCTAAAAAATGATGGATCCTGGCGATCTGAATCGGCAAGTTCGCCATCGGGTAGGCCAAGTTCTTGGCCGGCAAAAATATAAGTTGATCCAGGCAGTCCAAAGACGAAGAGTGCAAGCGCGCGCGCTTGATCGGAGCCAATTCTTGAAGCAACACGAGGAGAGTCATGATTGCTCAATGCCCATGTAGGCAGTGCATTAACAGTTGCATTGAGATTAATTGATCTATCAATCACATCGTAGAGAACCGATGCATCAAAATCTGCAGTTAGTAAATCAAAGTTAAAAACTTGATGAAGTTCGTCGGGGCGAACATAACGCGTTGCATTGACCGGAGGATGTACCCAAGCTTCGGCAACGGCCATAATCTCGCGATCGCCATAAGAATCAAAGAGCAATCGCCATTTGCGGTAAATCTCATGCACCCCTTGACGATCAAAGTACGGAACACTTTGTAACAGGGAGTTTCGCTTTTCTGGATCCATATCAACATCAAGGCGTAATGCATTGCTCAAACCTTGAGGATCAGGGTGGTTTTTTAAGACATCTTCTTTTACAAGCCCATGTGCCACGTCAATGCGGAAACCATCGACTCCGAGATCAATCCAAAAGTGGAGGGTCTTTTCAAAATCTGCATTTACTTCAGGGTTGTCCCAGTTCAAATCAGGTTGTGATGAGTCAAATAAATGAAGGTAATACTGGCCATCTTCTACTTGTGTCCATGATGGGCCGCCGAAAAGTGAAATCCAATTATTTGGCGGAGTTCCATCTGAATTTGCATCATAAAAATGAAAACGGGCACGCTCGGCAGAGCCACGGCCAGCTTTTAAAGCTGCTTGAAACCAAATGTGCTGATCAGAAAAGTGGTTGGGAACGATATCTGCCAAAACCCTTAAACCAAGTTGGTGCGCACGATCAATTAATTTCTTAGCATCTTCTAGATCTCCGAATCGAGGATCAACATCCCGTGGATCGGCGACGTCATATCCGCCATCTTTATTTGGAGATGTGTAAAAAGGGCTTAGCCAAATTGCATCGACACCAAGTTGTTGCACGTATTCAAGATTGGATGTAATTCCAGGTAAGTCGCCTTCACCATCGCCATTGCTATCGAAAAATGAGCGTGGGTAAATCTGGTAGATCGTGGCTTCTTTCCACCAGGGTGAGGATTTCATGATGCGAACCTAGGACAAGGGCGCTCCAGAGAGCAATGCAAGAAAACTGAAAGCCTTCACAGGCAGGTCTCGCTTTTATAACAATTTAACTCTTGAGTTTGGCTTCGACCTCACGCATTAATCTGTGCATATCTTTCGAGAGTTGATGCAGCTCTGCGAGTTCAGCATGGGCAATTCCCCGCGCTTCCTTGGCCAATTCAAACTCTGCAAGTGAAGCTGAGTGAGTCTCATTTATAGTTTCTTCAACGCTTTGAGACTGTACTTTTTGCCCAACCATGATTATCGATAGAAGAACTAGCTGGAGGAAAGTCTGAGCTACCCAAGAAACAATAACAATTGAGTCGCCAGAGCTAATTGCTTTCGGAAGTGAAATAAGTGCGATGGCGGCAAATAGATATGCACACCACATCGTTGCAACACCATCAGCAATTTTTCCAGCTAGCCACAAATTGAACTTCTTCATAGCCTAACGATAGTCAGTGTTCGGATTCACTCGTTGGAGTAGGAGAGGCTTTCTTCGATTTTGTTTTATTTAAAGTTTGAGCTTCGCCCTGCTTGAGTGGCTTGGCTGGTGGAGAAGGCAAGGCTCCGAGAGCCAGTATTGCCGTATCCCTCGTCACGCTAGCTGCAGTAACGGCGATTTTCTGCTTAGAGATGACATCGTTTTTCGCTGATGCACTTTTTGCTGATTTCAAAGCAGAGCGGGCCTCTTTGTTTGCCTTATCGACTGAATCCATAAAAGTGCGATTAATTTGGAGCCTTAACTCATCGCGCGAATCCTGAAGAAAGCGATAAAAATCGTTGATAGTTTTAATCTGAACAGGCAATACTTGCGAATTAATACCAGATATCTGAATGATTCGATATTGATCTAGATTTTCTTTATATTGATCCATCAAAGATTGAAAATCAGAAGTGGCAGAAGCAGAAGGTGATGGAGAGGCAGTCCGATCGGCAAATGACGGGGATGCCGAGCTCAAAAGCAGTGCCGAGATTAATCCCAGCAGTGCGAGCCCCTTGAATTTCATAGCCAAATAATGCATCCGAGGGTTGTGATTATTCTGTGAAACGCCTCTACTTTTCTAATATTTATTGGAAAAGGGCCAACACCATGAAAGAGTGAGCCCATGGCTGAACTCATAATGATCGTGGATGACGAACCAGGCGTGCGCGCCCTGGTCAATGACACTCTTCGCATCGCCGGTTTTGAGACCGTCGAAGCAACTGATGGGATGTCGGCCTTAACTCTCTTGCGCACCCACAAGCCCGCCCTTCTGGTTATTGATATCAATATGCCCCTGATGGATGGTTTTGAACTTGTAGAACGGCTTCGCTCTACGGGGGATTTAACACCTGTATTAATGCTGACCGCCCGTGAGGATAAAGCCGATATCACCAGAGGATTAAAAATCGGCGCCGATGATTATGTTGTAAAACCATTTGGAATTGAAGAGTTAATTCTTCGAATTAAAGCTATTTTGCGCAGATCAACTAAGAACGTCGACGTTCCGACCTTGCTCACTTGTGGTCCAATCTCCATAGATGATGATCAGCATTTAGTTACTTTTAATGGCGACGAAGTTGATCTTTCTCCAACTGAATATCGTTTACTTCAGATACTTATTGAAAAGAAGGGAAGAGTTCTGAGTAAGAATCTCTTGCTAGATGAAGTCTGGGGAATCACTTTTGAGTCCGAAAGTACCGTTGTAGACACTTACATTTCTTATCTTCGAAAGAAGTTACACCGAGATGGTTTTGAAGGAATCAAAACGATACGTGGAGTGGGATTTCAAATCCAGGAGCCTAAGTAAGCTCGATGCGTAATAGAACAAAACAGCTTTTCGCAACTGCTGTAATTACTTCGATTCTTTCCATAGTTATTGGCGGCTTTGCAATCTGGAGTGCACACCAAGGAGAGATTGCCATCATCGATCGCAATCTAAATCAACTGGAGTCCGATATTCGAAGCAACCCAGTCGATGCAGTCAGTATTGCTTTACTAAGTATCGAACAGAATAATTTTGACTTTACGCTGGCATTCGCAACAACTTCTGGTGAACTGACTATTTTACGTGAATCAAACGGAACCCCAATTTCTGGCAAAAATGTAAGGATTCGACACATTCCAATTCCAGAGGGCGATGAACTAATAGTTTCTAGTTCGTTGACCGATATAAATAATTCACTCCATCGCAACTTGTGGAGATTGATTGTTTTTATAATTATCGCAAATATTCTGGCATCAATCGTTTCAGTCTTTGTCTCTCGCTCTGGGGCACTTTCTCAGGAACGTGCACAGCGCGCAAAAATGCAAGAGTTTCTTGGTGATGCAGCGCATGAGCTACGTACTCCTATGACCGTCGTTAAAGGTTATGCCGAACTTCTAAAAAGCAAAAAGTTAGATCCAGAGCGTGAAAGTGCTGCATTTGATCGATTGAACAGCGAGCTAAAAAGAATGGATCTACTTATTGCTGACCTGCTTATGCTGGCGCAACTCGGTGAAGAAGGAAATATAGATTTTGAGAGTACTAACATCGCAAAGATTATTAAGGAAAATATCACCGACTTCGAAGCGATTGCTACATCCCACTCAATATCTGCACAGATAGATGATCCAGCTTTACTAATGGGCTCGGAGAAATATCTGCAGAGATTCGTAGCAAATGCATTTACTAATATTCGATTACATACACCTGCCGGAACTCAAGTAAGAGTCACAGTTAAGGCAGGCAAAGAGATATCTATAGTTATTGAGGACAGTGGACCTGGGCTTCCAATTGATTCTTATGGTGAAAAAATCCGTGGTTTAAAGCGCTTTGATCGTTCTCGTTCGCGCGATAACGGGGGCACAGGACTTGGAATGAGCATTATGAGCGCGGTAATTGAAAGACACCAGGGCACATTTACTCTTCGTCAAAGTGAATTAGGCGGCCTTGCGATTGAAGTTCATCTTCCACGCACTTAGACTTAACCAGTGAACTCACTTACAGCGATTCTTTTAGTCGGCATTTTTTTTGGCCTGGCTTACTGCATCCGATTATTGCGATCACTTCACCGCAAAGTGATTCAAAGATCAGAGCGCACGACCCGTGAAATAGCTGCAGCAACCAAGGAGTTACAGGCTGCGAATTGGCAGTCATATCGTCAGAGCGAGGCTTTCACCCAGCTGCTCTCACTTTTGAAATTTGATGCTGTGGTTCCACCTACTCGCAGTTGGGCTGCGTCACCCGATTTATTATTAACCCTCGCTCAATTGGTACGCGCGCATAAACCTAAGTTAGTTGTTGAACTGGGATCTGGCGTTTCGACACTTATAGTTGCAAAAGCAGGAGCAAGGAAAGTAGTAAGCATTGATAACTCTGAAGAGTTTGCTGAAAAAACTCGAGAAATTATTAGAGATCACAAGGTTCGAGGCGTCGAAGTTCGCGTAGCTGAACTAACAAACCATGCATCAGGTTCTGATTGGTATGACCTGTCGAAACTTACAGATTTAAAGCGGATTGATTTACTTATCATTGATGGCCCACCAGGTTCGAAAAATCCACAAGCTCGAAAGCCAGCATTAGTTGAGTTCATTTCTAAGCTCTCACCAAAGGCAGTCATAGTTATTGATGATGTGAATCGCGATGGTGAGAGAGAGTTAGCTGAAGGTTTTGCTCAAGCCTTGCCAAACCATACTTTGACAATCTTCTCTCATGAAAAGGGCACAGCGGTAATTGCGCCGAAGTAACTGATGCCAGAAAATATTGATCAAGCCTTCGAGGCAGCCTGCACTCGAATCATTAACACCGACCAGCTTGTCAGGGTTGTACTT
This sequence comes from uncultured Actinomycetes bacterium, assembly GCA_903825015.1. Lineage (GTDB taxonomy): Bacteria > Actinomycetota > Actinomycetes > Nanopelagicales > Nanopelagicaceae > Planktophila. The sequence goes on along the minus strand of CAIJYZ010000093.1, from coordinate 13,449 downwards.
TCTGGGCGGCGTCGTAACATGCAAACCGAGCATGAGCGAATTGATATTCGCCCTGTTGCTATTAAAGAATCCATCCTTCTTCAACTTACTTACAACGATGGCCGTGCAACAACCACGAAGAACATCTCACCTGACGGCATGAAAGTTATGGAGCTTTTGTCTAGTGGATATGCCAACTTCACCATCGATACCACCGAAGGTTCGATGAGTATTCGCATCACCAAAAGTGGTGATGCCCAGGTTCATTTCGCAACACAATCACTGGAACAGAATTTGGTCCACGATAAGAAAAAAGAGAGATTACTTGATCCATCGGATCCATTTTTACTTGAAGTTGGAATCGCCGATCACAAAGGTCAGATTAAGCCGTCGAAGAACGATAAGTACAAACAAGTCGAGGAGTTTCTTCGCTTACTTGTCCCTGCCCTAAATTCAGCAATTGAGGCGGGTCAGATTTCAAAACCAAGTCATGAGAAACCATTATCAATAGTTGATCTGGGTTGTGGCCACGCATATTTAACTTTTGCAGCACATCAATATTTACGAAGTATCGGAATGCCCGTGCATGTTACGGGAATAGATATTCGCCCAGCATCTCGCGATCGAAATAATGCAATTGCGAAATCTCTTGGGATCGCAGACACGATCACATTTACCGCAGAAGAAATAGCAAATGCTTCTACTCAGTCCGCCGATGTTGCAATCGCTCTTCATGCATGTGACACGGCAACAGATGATGCAATTGCTTGGGCGGTAAATGGCGGCGCAACATTACTTCTGGTTGCACCATGTTGCCATCACGATATTCAAAAACAGATGGATCAGTCGCCTGAGCCATGGGGTGCAATAACAAAGTTCGGTGTAATGAAAGAGCGCATGGGTGACCTCTTAACAGATGCTTTGCGCGCTCAGATTCTTAGGATCATTGGTTATCGAGTAGAAATTATTGAATTCATTGGAGGAGAACACACTCCTCGAAATATCATGATTCGCGCAGTTAAGACTGGAGCGCAATCAGACTCACTAGATATCGATCGGTATCGCGAAATCACCACACAATGGGGCATCGTTCCAGCGTTATCGAAGAAAATTCCAACCTTCACTATCCGTTAGACTTAAGCCATGTCTAAGGTCCTTGCATCTCTTCCTGTCGGTGAAAAAGTTGGTATCGCCTTTTCTGGCGGACTCGATACTTCGGTAGCGGTTGCATGGATGCGCGAAAAAGGTGCGATTCCATGCACGTACACTGCAGATCTAGGTCAATATGACGAGCCAGATATCGATTCAGTACCTGGTCGTGCAAAAGAGTATGGCGCCGAAATTTCACGTCTTGTTGATTGCAAAACCGCCCTTGTCGAAGAGGGTTTAGCTGCCATTGCTTGCGGTGCTTTCCATATTCGTGCAGGCGGAAAACAATATTTCAATACAACACCTCTTGGGCGCGCAGTGACAGGCACAATGCTTGTGCGCGCGATGTATGCAGATTCAGTAAATATCTGGGGCGATGGATCAACGTATAAAGGCAATGACATTGAACGTTTTTATCGTTATGGACTTTTGGCTAATCCAAATTTACAAATTTATAAGCCATGGCTGGATGCAGATTTTGTGAACGAACTTGGTGGACGTAAAGAGATGTCCGAATACCTTGTTGCGCATAACCTGCCATATCGCGATAGCACTGAAAAGGCTTATTCAACAGATGCAAATATCTTGGGCGCAACCCATGAAGCTAAATCTTTAGAAAATCTGGATACATCGGTTGAGTTAGTACAGCCAATTATGGGTGTTCGCTTCTGGGATTCTTCTGTCAAGATTGATAGCGAAGATGTATCAATTGCTTTTGTGCAAGGGCGACCTGTTGCAATTAATGGAAAATCTTTTGACGATGTTGTCGCTCTTATGAATGAAGCCAATGCAATTGGTGGCCGTCACGGACTCGGTATGGCTGATCAAATTGAAAACCGCATTATTGAAGCCAAGAGCCGTGGTATTTATGAAGCTCCAGGGATGGCGCTTTTGTTTATTGCTTACGAGCGTTTGATTAGTGCAATCCATAATGAAGATACGATCGCTAACTATCATGCAGAAGGCCGCCGCCTAGGTCGTTTACTGTATGAAGGTCGTTGGTTAGATCCGCAGTCTTTAATGCTTCGCGAATCTTTACAACGCTGGGTTGCATCTGCCGTAACTGGCGAAGTTACTTTGCGCATGCGTCGCGGTGATGATTATTCAATTATTAATACAACAGGCCCAGCACTTAGCTATGCCCCTGAAAAGCTTTCTATGGAGCGCACAGAGAATGCAGCATTTGGTCCCGTTGATCGAATTGGTCAGCTAACTATGCGTAATTTAGATATTGCCGATACTCGAGCAAAACTAGAGATGTATCGCGCCCAAGGCCAACTAGGCGGCGGCGAATTTAAATTAATCGGAGAGCTCGAGTAAATTCACAGAAGAGATATCCCCTCTTAATTCTTGATTCGTAAGCCGATTACGCCCGATCTTTGGCGATACTTGGCGCAAATCAAACGGGGAGAGCTGCTTTGAATAAGAATTTTGGAAAAATTGTTGCGGGATTTGTATGCGTGGGAATCACCCTACTTTCATTGCAAGGAGCGGCAGCAGGTGAGAACGAGAAAAAATCTGAAAATGATTTTACGGGATCAACAATTCGTTCACACGGTCACCCGATTGCTAACTTAACAGGAACCCCGGCAGCTGGAGCTTCACAGAACCAAAACTCTTACGTGAATAATGATGATGCCAATGCTGAGCTTGAGTGGCAAAAGTGGAATAAACAAAATTCAAAAGCGGCTGCAGCTGTTATTGGTTCAATTGCGGCAAGCCCAATCCTTTATCGTTCTACAGGACCTTTGCATGTCTACACCGGCGCAGTTCAAATTATTCCTGTTTGGGTTGGAACTTGGGATGCAACCAGAAAAGCCAACTGGAACCGAGTCTTGGGTAATTTAGTTACCTCATTAAATTCAGGAAGCATTAATTCAGTCGGACATGTTTTAAATACCAATCTTGGGTACTTTCCTACAAATGCTCCATCCTTAACTTGGCCAGCAGTTGCCAGTTCAACAATTCCAGCAACTGGAACCGTAAAGAGTGGAATATTTCAAGTGAGTGATGCAAATGTTGCTACTTACATCAGCACAGCTTTGAAATCAAAAGTTATCGCTGCAGGTTCTAAGCCACTTTATGTTTATCTAGGTGCAAACAACACCCGTTTATCTTCTGGCTTTGGAACTGCTTACTGCGGATGGCACTCAATCGGAACGTTAACTGTTAATACAACAAAATATGTAAATACGCCGTACGTTGCAATTCAAGATTTCCAGAGCAATTACCTTTCAGCTTGTGCCAAGCAAAGTACATTAAGTCCAAATGGCGATCCTCAATTAGATGCGATGACTTCGGTCCTTGTGCACGAGATTGATGAAGCGCTTACAGATCCAGATTTGCGAACATGGTATGACGCTAAAGGCGCCGAAAATGCCGATAAGTGCGCATGGACATTTGGGACTACTTTTACAAACAGTAAAGGTGGTTTAGCAAATGTCGTTTTAGGCGGACTTGAGTATCTGATCCAACGCAACTGGTTAGCCGATAACAAAGTTACTAATGCCGATGGAACTGCCTGCCTGGTAACTTTGCCCTAACTCACGTCTAATCTGGTTAGTTCGAATGGTAGATTTTGCGCATGAAATCAAAGCGTAGAAACTTAGCCATCGCAGCAGTTATTGCGATTTCACTTACATCCCTTTCAGCATGCGGAGGAAAAGACAAAGTGGCAGATACAGCATCAACGGGCTTGCCGGCAGTAACTGCCAATGCAGGTGAAGCGCCAACAATTACAGCTCCAACCGGAACTGCACCTACAACTCTTGAAACTGAGGACATTATTGTTGGAACTGGCGCCGAAGTTCTTGCAACTTCAACACTGACAGTTCATTACACATTGATGACATGGTCTGATGGAAAGATTATTGAATCTTCATGGACAGGCGGACAGCCTGCAACGTTTCCACTTTCAGGCGTGATTGCCGGATGGCAGCAAGGCTTGCCCGGAGCAAAAGTGGGAGGTCGTCGCTTGCTAGTGATTCCCGCCGATCTTGGTTATGGCCCAAATGGTTCAGGTCCAATCGGTCCTAATGCAACGTTAATCTTCGTTGTAGATATTATCGGCGTTTCGTAATAGGCATTAAATGGAGCCCATCAGTCGTTCTGGCTGGTGGGCTTTTTAGTCTATTCACCTTTCGTTCACCTAAGACTTGTACTCTTTCCAAGTGAAGAAGATTTTTGCAGAGTTCTTGGGAACCTGCTTGTTGGTTGCAGTCGTAATTGGCTCGGGAATTATGGCAACAAATCTTTCGCAGGATATCGGTGTTGAATTACTAATTAATGCGATTTCAACTGTTTTTGGTTTAATGGTACTTATCCAAATTCTTGCCCCAATTAGTGGTGCGAATTTTAATCCGGTAGTGACATTGATCGACTTGATTCAAAAGCGAACTACCTTTATAGGTTTTATTCAATACGCGGTAGCTCAAATTGCAGGCGGAATAGCAGGCGCTGCTTTGGCGAATGCCATGTTTAGTCATTCACTATTTGAATCTGCAACAAAGGTCCGTAGTGGCGGTGCTCTTTATCTAGGTGAAATTGTTGCAACTGCAGGCTTAATCTTAATTATCAATCTCTTAATTTCGCAGGAAAAGTTAGCGTTGATCCCGGTGATAGTTGCATCTTGGATTGGCAGCGCATACTTTTTTACTAGTTCAACATCCTTTGCAAACCCGGCGGTAACCATTGGTCGTGCTTTTAGCGATTCATTTGCTGGCATAGCACCGGGTTGTGTCGCAAAGTTCATTTCCGCTCAAATACTTGGAGCCTTGATTGGCTTGGGTTTAACAAAGGTGCTCGCTGATGACAAATAAACCAACCGTACTTTTTGTTTGCGTTCATAACGCAGGACGTTCGCAAATGGCTGCAGGATTTATGAAAACACTTGGGCAGGATCGCGTTGAGGTTCTCTCTGCGGGTTCTGCGCCTAAAGACACAATCAATCCCATCGCAATCGAGGCTATGGCAGAAGTTGGAATTGATATTGCTAATAATGTTCCCAAGGTTTTAACTCCTGAAGCTGTACAGGCTTCTGATGCAGTAGTAACGATGGGTTGTGGCGATGCATGTCCGTTTTATCCAGGCAAACGCTATGAAGATTGGGTACTTGAAGATCCAGCAGGGCAGGGGATTGAAGCGGTTCGAGTTATTCGCGACGAGATCAAAGCACGCGTAGAAACACTTCTGAACGAGCTTCTTAACCCCTAGCCTGAGAATCTGTCGAGAGTGGTCCCGCTCACATTCAGCGTAGGAAATTCTTAGTTCTAGTCGTACCGTAACCGCTAACGAATTCGAGAGCACTCGATTCGAACGAACGGACAAATTAATGACAGGCTGGATTTCAGATTTTATGAATAATCCTGCAACTTATCTCAAATCAGGTTGGCTGCAGATTTCAGTTTCAAACCTAATCGTAATTGTGCTGATGCTTACCATCTTTGCATTGGCAGTCTTTGTTCCATTTCCAAAGGACAAAGAGGAGCACAAATGAGCGAAATGTGGACCGCCAAACTTCGCAATAAATGGCAGAAGAATCTACCGATTGAAAAACTTCTTCCGGATGATCAACCTGCCTACGTTGCATCATGGATTTACGTATTCGGAGTACTGACTCTTGCAGCACTTGGCATGATTATTCTCTCCGGAATTATTTTGGCTTTTGAAGGACCTGCTTGGTATCACATTTCAGATGTTGGCTTATTTACAAATAGCTTGCACTTCTGGTCTGTTCAAATGTTCTTTGTGTTCATGGTGGTTCATCTTTGGGGCAAGTATTGGATGGCTGCATGGCGCGGAAATCGCTTTAGAACGTGGGCAACTGGCGCAATCGCTTTCGTTGCATCCATCGCGACAGCATTTACAGGCTACCTTGTTCAAACAAACTTCGATTCACAGTGGATTTCTTTTGAAGCTAAAGATGGTTTCAACTCAATGGGAATCGGCGCTTTCTTTAACGTAACTAACTTGGGTCAGATGTTGCTACTCCATGTAGCTTTCCTTCCACTGATTCTGGGCGTAATTACAGTAATTCACGTACTCATGGTGCGCCGACGTGGCGTAGTTCCTCCTATCGATGCCGAGCCATCAGTTAGTGGGGCAGGACGATGAGTATTTCAAAAGAAGCAAAACATGAATTCGATGCAGCACCATGGACAGGCAAAACAAAGCGATATGACATTGTAAAAGAGGGCAGCATTGCTGTTGCCTTTGTAGCAATTGCCGCGATTGTTTTGTCACTGCTCATGGGATCACCTGATGAAACACCACTCACATTTAAAGGCTGGGCAGTCAGCAATGCAGATAACTTCTATGCAACAGCGGTTCAAGAACTTGCTGGAACCAGTGGAACTGCAACCTATGGCGGCCCATATAACAAAGCCGCAGATGGCCTTAACGTTGGCCCTTTCTGGTTACAAAAATGGGCAGGTGTCACACATCCAATCGATACCGTCAATGAATTTGTTATTGCACCGTTAAGTACACAAGTGATGTCTACCGAAATTGCCAGTGCTCTGGCGACTTGGAAGGCAGCAAGTGATACACAAAAGCAAGATTGGGCAACTGCTTACGACGATGCAATTACTAAAGTTGAAGGAAAATTATCTGATGTTCCCGCTGGTGCGTATGGGCCTGTTCCAGCACTTGCACAAGGCTTAACCGATATGGCTAAGGGCGGCGCACTCGATGCAGCGCTCTTGTCACAAGGTGGCTTCTTCCAGACAGATAACACAAAGCAGATCTTGTTCTTTGGCGATGGTTCATATCTCGATGATGCTGGTACTGCAGCTAATTTGCAGGGCGGCACCTGGGGAATGATGAATGAAACCGGTCGCTATCCAGGACAAGCTTGGTTGTGGCTCTATTCGTTCTGGTATCAGATTCCTCCATTTAACAATGAAGAATCAAAGCCAATTGGTGCAAATGCCGATGCGTACATCATGTTCGTCATGGGTGCGCTGTCATTGGGCTTAATTTTAATCCCTGTAATTCCAGGTATTAAATCACTTCCAATGCGAATCCCAATTCACCGCGGCATCTGGCGTCAGTACTACGACGCAAATGGAATCAAACGCCGTAAGAAGTAGGTAGCTAAAAAATAAACCCTCCCGATTTTCCCGACGGGAGGGTTTATTCATGCAAGAAGGAACTTTGCTCCTGCTATTAGTAAAACAAAGCCCAATGCCCGCTTAATACCAACGGATGAAAATCGTGAAATTCCAAAACGAGTGCCGATGAAGGCACCAAGCAGAACTGCCACAAGAAATACTGGTAGTTCATTTGGAAGCGATGAAGTCGATTGGAAGTTTCCAAGCAATCCAGCGATTGAATTTACGAAGATAAAAGCGGCAACTGTTCCGCTTGCCTGTTTTACGCTAACCCAACCCAGCCAAATAATTAGTGGGGACAGGAAGATTCCGCCGCCAGTACCAGTGATTCCTGATAGCAATCCGACGCAAGCGCCTATAAATATGGCTAAAGGTTTAACAACTTCTCGATGTGCTTTCTCTGATTGGAGCGCCTGAACTAGAAATCTCACTCCAGATAAGAGCAGCAACACGCCGATTATTGGCTTATAGACATGGCTCGGCAGATTAATGCGCCCACCGATAAATGCAGCCGGTACCGAACCAAGAATTAAAAAGAGGAAGAGCGATTTGTTGAAGAAGTTATTTTTTATGTAACGAAATGATGTGTAGGAAGAAACGAAGATATTAAGAGTTAACGCAGTCGGCTTAATAACCAATGGTGGCAAATCAAATAGTGTCATAACAGCTATATATGCTGATGCGCCTGCATGTCCCACGGATGTATAAAGAATCGCTCCAAGAAATAGGCATCCGGCGATAAGCAAAGTGTGCGCTTCAAACATTAATTAACAGCTTTAACGATCTGGGCACTTAACCACTTACGTAATTCATAGGCATCTTCGACAAAAGTCCCATGTTGTAAAAATCCGTGAATCATCCCAGGGTATTCCTTCAAAATTACCGGGACTCCCGATTTTTCTAGCAGTTCTGCGTAATTAGCACCGTCATCACGCAAAACGTCGTGTTCAGCGATTGCAATAATTGCCGGCGCGACATTATTGAAAGTTGTGGCACGGCCAGGCACTGCATACTTATTTGTTCGTTGATCTTCTGGGACATATAGGTTCCAAGCCCCTACCATTCCATTCTTATCTAATCCGAATCCAGTTGCATGCTCTTGATATGACTTAGTTTCATAATTCATATCAATACCTGGATACACCAACATTTGAAATGCCAATTTCACATCACTTGTTTCGGCTGCTTTGAGTGCAACGGCTGCCGCCAAGTTTCCACCAGCGCTATCACCGCCAACACCGATCTTTGTTGGGTCGATTCCAAATCTTTCTGCATTTCTTGCGACCCATAAAAGACCTGCATAACAATCATCAAATGGGATAGGGAATGGGTGCTCCGGGGCTTTTTGGTAATTAACTGAGATAACAACAAAGCCAGTTTCGGCTGCGATATTTGAAAGCACTGCTGCGTAACGCAATGGAAAACTGTATATCCATCCGCCACCATGAAAATAAACAAGGGCTGGTGCATTGGGTTTTACATTCTTTGGCCGCCAAATCGCGGCATGTAAATCTGCGGTAGGGGATGTGAAATAAGTATTTTCGACAACGGCATCATCAGATTCAGGTCCTGCAAATTTAATGTATCCATAAACATCTTCACGTATCTGCGCCAAAGTTGCAGCTTCGGGAAGCCGATTATGTGCTGTGATGTACTCGAGATATGCCCGTGCTTGAGGATGCATTGTCATGCGTGAAGGATAATGTAAATCACAAGCGCTATCACTCACCAGTTTGGGTTTACCCCCTATCTGGGTCCCAACCTGAAGTATTTTTAAGCCATGAAACTACGTAGCCTACTTTTCGTTCTTGTCGCATCATTCATCATCGGTGGAAACGTTCCAGTTTATGCCGAAGACGTTGTCCCAACTCGTGCAGAGGAAGTTGCGACGCTGCAAGTTAAGTACAAGGGGATGTTTGACATTCAATACGCACGTTTCGTAGCTCTTAAGCCAAAGCTGATCAATGACTCATCTTCAACATCGATTCTTAAGGCAGCAATCGTTGATTTCTTAGATGTCCGGGGAATGATTGAAAGATCCCTTGTAGATCCTTCAACAGAGGTGGCATCAACCAAAGCATATGCAGCTGAGGAGTTAGGTGAGTTCGAAGTAACTCTTGGACAGTTGGAATACACCGCACTTAAGAACAAGACGATCACTTGCGTAAAGGGCAAAACCACCAAGAAAGTCGCCGCACTTAAGCCTGTTTGTCCAAAGGGCTATACAAAGAAGAAGTAGTTCGTTCTACACTTTCTTTTATGGCTATTGCTCATCACGTTTATACCGTTGTTGACTGCGCGCATCCGGCTTCCCTTGCACGTTTCTACTCTGAACTAACTGGCTGGGAAGTTGCACCATTTGATGAAGCAGAAGAGGTTGTTGAGTGGGTGGACCTGTTTAATAACGGGCAAAGGGTTATGGCCTTCCAGAAAGTAGCAAATTACACCGCACCTAACTGGCCAGAAGGTGCTATTCCGCAACAACTACATTTTGATTTTCACGTTTTAGATCTAGACGAAGGTGAAAACAAAATTTTGGCAATTGGCGCTAGTAAGCATGAAGTTCAACCCGGACAGATGTTTCGGGTTTACCTTGATCCTGAGGGTCATCCCTTATGTCTTGTGAAGAACCCGCAGTAATTGCATAAAAGGCGATTTCCACAGCAAAGTTAACGTCTCGTTATCAAATTCAGCACTTTCAGCCCCTATTACATTCCCTATTGCGCCTTTGTTGCGTATTTTGGGCACATGCAAACACTGAATCAAGCGCCCAACTCGTCGTCACTTCTGAATCCTTTGAACTATTGGAAGAGGGCACTGGCGTTAATTTCGGTAGCTGTAATCACTGCAGTGGGTTTACCGGCTCTTGCCACAGCTGCAAATCCAGCTGTCATTAAATTAACAATTCACTATCAGCGACCTAGCGCAGATTACGCCAACTGGAACGCGTGGCTTTGGCGAAATGTAACAACTGGCAATGATTCTGATGTAGAAAAAAATGGTGTGCTATTTACTGCAGATGATGATTTCGGCAAAGTTGCAGTTGTCTCAGTAGATAACATGGATAAATTTGAAAATATCGGAATCATTATGCGCAAGGGTGCATGGGATTCAAAAGACATCAGCGCTGATCGATTTATCACTAAGTTTAATGCCGATGGAACCGCCGAAGTCTGGCTTCGTCAAAACGATCCAACTATCTACTATGAAAAACCAATAGGCCCTGCAGTTGTAATAATCCCAAACAAGGCCGCAAAACTTTATGATTCTGCTGATTTCATTGGCAAGTTCACCTACACAGGAAACGATCTTGGAAATACTTATTCGAAATCAGCAACCAAGTTTCGCGTTTGGGCACCAACTGCAAAAGCAGTTTCGCTCGTTACTTACGCCACCGCTGATGCAACCTTGGCACAAGGTGTTGAAACACCCATGGTTGCTGATGTAAATGGAACGTGGGTTTTGAGTATGGCGGGTGATAAACAAGGTTTAATTTATAACTATCGGGTTGCGCTAGAAGGCACGACAAATGAAGCAGTTGATCCTTATGTCCGGGCAACCACAATCAATGGAGCGCGCGGAGTGGTCGTTGATTTAGCCGCCACAAACCCTGCAAACTGGAAGAAAACCAAACCTACTTTTAGTGGCAAAGCAACGGATGCAGTTATCTATGAGCTTCATGTTCGAGATCTATCTATGGATAGCTCTAGTGGAATTCCGGCAGCGCATAAAGGCAAGTTCTTGGCTTTCACGGATCTAAACACCAGCAGCAACGGTCAAAAGACCGGCATTTCTGCCATAAAAGATCTTGGAGTAACTCACGTAGAACTGCTTCCAATATTTGATTATGCATCAGTCAATGAGGCGACCCCAACATTTAACTGGGGATATGACCCAATGAACTACAACGTTCCAGAAGGATCTTATAGTTCAGATCCAACCAAACCAACTGCCCGAATTACTGAATTAAAACAAGCTATTCAGGCAATGCACGATCAAAAGCTGCGAGTAAATATGGATGTTGTTTATAACCATGTTTACAACGTCGGCAGCTTTAGCGAAGAACTGATTGTTCCTGGTTATTTCTTCCGCACTGATGAAAATGGTGAGTTAACCAATGGAAGCGGATGCGGAAATGATGTCGCTTCTGAACGCCCAATGGTTCGTAAGTTCATTGTTGATTCGGTTAAGTATTGGGCCAGCGAATACAACTTAGATGGATTCCGCTTTGACCTAATGGGTCTGATGGATATTCAGACAATTAACGAAGTTACTGCTGCCCTGAAAGCAATTGATCCAACGATTATTATTATTGGCGAGGGCTGGAACATGGGCACATTGCCAGCTGATGTGCGAGCTAATCAACTCAATATTTCAAAGCTAAATAACGTTGCGCACTTTAATGACCAAATTCGTGACGGGCTCAAGGGTTCAGTATTTAACGCAACAGATATTGGTTGGGCGACCGGAAATGCAAGTTCTTCTGCCGATGTAATGACTGGAATTGTTGCAAATACAAACTACAGCCCAGCCTTCTTAACGAAATGGCTTACAACTTCTCCAGCCCAGTCAGTCAACTATGTTGAATCTCATGACAATTTGACGTTAGCTGACAAAATTGCAGCTAGCGTGAAAGGTGCAACACCAGCAAAGGTTGCTCAACTGAGCCAATTTACATCCTCAGTAGTTCTGCTTTCTCAAGGCGTACCATTTATTCAAGCGGGTCAAGAGTTTCTTCGTTCTAAAAATGGAAACGCAAACAGTTATAACTCAGACGATGCGACGAATTCACTTAAGTGGTCTACGAAGATCAAATATGTTGCAACCACAAAGTATTTCCAAGGACTTATTGCCTTACGTGCAGCGCATCCCGCATTGCGCATGGCAACTGCTGCTCAGATCAAAGCCAATCTAAAATTCATCATGACAACAGATAACGTCATTGGTTATTCAATTAATGGCAAGGCTGTCAATGACAAGGCGACCACCATTGTTGTACTTCATAATCCCAATCCAGGTCCGGTAAAAATGACTTTGCCTAATGCCAAGAAGTGGTCAGTGGTTGTCAAAGCTGCCGTAGCGGGCTTGAAGACGATTGAGACTGTGTCAGCAAACAAAGTTACTGTGCCAGGGCTCAGCACAATAGTGCTTACCCAGTAATTTTTGACGGGACAAGACCGGTCTTTTCGAAGCGATTAAGTTGCTAGATGGAACGGCTATGGGTAAATATTGGGCATGGTCCATTGCGAATGTTCTCAAATTTTAGAGTTGAATCAACCCTCTTACTTGCCGACCAAATCGGTAAAACTTTGCCTATGCAATGTCGCGCTTCTAAGCATCTTTGATAAATTTGAAAATAAGTGGAGTCAGAATGCTCGCCTTCTTGAAAATAATGAATCAGAAGTTTTGGTAGATAGTTACCTATTTTAAGAGCTGGTAATAGACTCGCGCTGTGAAGCGCATCAAAGTTTCATTTGTGATTGGCATTTTCATTGCCGCAAGTTTGATTACACCTGCGCAGGCTGCTACCAAGGCAGGGGATAGCTGTAAGAAAGCCGGAATAACTTCGATTTCAAATGGCAAGAAATACACGTGTATAAAAACCGGCAAGAAATTACTTTGGAATAAAGGTGTAAAAGACACCACCGTTGCCGATAAAGCTGCCGCTGACAAACTGGCCGCGGATAAACTGGCCGCGGATAAAGCTGCAGCAGTAAAGCTCGACGAAGACAGGGCGGTGGCGGAAAAACTTGCAGCGCAAAAGCTGGCCGCAGATAAATTGGCCTCAAAGGCCGCTCAAGATAAATTGGCCGCCGAACAGGCCGTTGCATCTAAGTTAGCTGCTGAAAAGGCAGCAGCTCACCGCGCTACTTTGCTTCCATGCCCAGCCGACGGAAAATGTGTAGTGGGAAATATTGGCCCTGGTGGGGGAATCGTTTTCTATGTAGCGCCAACTGTGCAAAGTTGGGGGCAATATTTAGAAGCCGCACCCGCGTCTTGGGCTGGAAGTTACATGGATCCATACACGCAGTGGTGCTCACTCGGTGACACACTTTTGGCTGAAGTTATTTCTAATCCAGATGCGGCAAAGAAAAACAGCAGCGTTATCGGTTCTGGAAAATCAAACACCCAATTAATGCTTGCATCATGCATGGATGGGATCGCAACTTCGGTTACAAATTATCGTGGTGGTGGAAAGTCCGATTGGTTT
>CAIJYZ010000092.1 GCA_903825015.1 uncultured Actinomycetes bacterium | reverse complement strand
TGGACCTAGCTCGCGAAGAGCCATTTCTTCGATCCAGTCAGTTGCAGGCCAACCTGTTGCTGCACCAGATTCAATACCAGCACACCAAGGAAGCTTTCCAGCTGCCTTGAACTTTGCTGCGATTGCATCCATCTGTGCCCAAGTCTTAGGAATTGTTACTCCAAGAGCCTTGAACTGTGCTGGTGAGTACCAAACAAGTGACTTAGATGAAGCACCAAATGGAGCTCCATAAACTTTGCCCTTAACAGTTGTGAATGTCTTCCATGCTGGGTTGTAGTAAGTATCGATGTTCTTCAATACCTTTGCAGTTACTGGAACAGCCTTACCAGTTGCAACCATTGTTGCTACTAGACCTGGCTGAGGAATGATTGCGATGTCTGGTGCGTTTCCGCCCTTAACACGAACAGGTAGAAGAGTTTCGAACTGATCTGTACCTTCGTAAGCAATCTTGATACCAGTACATGCAGTGAAGTGTGCAAATACCTTTGTCATTACTGAAGCTTCAGGATCGCGAATACCTGCGAATACCTTAACTGTTGCGTTCTTGTATGAACCGAACTGTGTGAAATCTTTGCAGTAATCGGTTGTTGCAGCTGTTGATGATGTTGCTGTAAATACAGTTGCTACAAGAGCAATTGCACTGAGCACAGCTGAGAGTTTTAAGGTTTTTTTCATTTGGCCTTTTCTTTCAGGGGGTCACTGGTCCGGAATCCTTGTGAAATCCGCGTCCCATGGGTGGGCTAAGTGTCGTATGCGTCACCCCCAGGTGCAAGGCAATTTCACCGCAAACAAGCGTGCAAGTACAACAATTTGATAACTAACTTCTAGAGAAGTTCCAGTATGTGGGGTAGCCTGCCACGCGTGAACCTCTTCAATGCGCACTCAATAGTTTCAGATCTTGGGCTCATCGGGGTTTTAGCAATTATCTTCGCTGAAACTGGATTGCTAATCGGCTTAGCTTTCCCGGGAGACTCTCTTTTGTTTCTCGCGGGAGTCGCGGCCTCAGGTTCGGGGGCTGCCGTACTTGGCAATGCCCACTTACCTGCTGGGGCTTTATTTATAGGTGCACCAATCGCAGCAATCACTGGCGCGCAAGTTGGTCACTGGTTTGGCAGTACATATGGCCGCAAAATATTTGACCGTCCGGATGGGCGATTCTTCAATCATCAAAGAGTCGTGGCTACTGAAAAATGGTTACGCAAATATGGAACTGGCAAAGCAATTATGTTGGCGCGTTTTGTTCCCTTTATCCGAACTCTCGTTAACCCAATGTGTGGAGTTGTTGGAGTTCCGGCCAAGAAATTTTTACTATGGAATTCCATCGGTGGACTGGTGTGGACAGAGTTAGTTATTGGGCTTGGATTTATTATGGGTGAAAAACTTAAAGGCTCAGTAGATAAATACATTCTGCCGTTGGTTGGAGTAATAGTGGTTGTCTCACTGATGCCAGTTGTCGCTGAACTCTTTCGCGAATGGCAGACTCGCAAACACCACAAATAGTTTTTAGTAACTAGTTGTTAGAGTCCGAGATCTGCTAATTGAAATGCGGCGCGGTATTCATAACCTGCTTCTTTAATCTTAGGTTCTGCGCCGCGTTCAACGATTACTGCAACACCGACAACAATTGCGCCAGCTTCAATGAGGGCTTCAACTGCAGTTAAAACGGAGCCGCCAGTTGTAGAAGTATCTTCTACGGCTAACACGCGCTTACCTTTAACATCAGGGCCTTCGATACGTCGTTGTAAGCCATGTGCTTTTTCTGCTTTTCGCACAACGAATGAATCAATCTTTTTTCCTTGGCTAGCAGCAACATGCATCATCGCTGTTGCAACTGGATCTGCGCCAAGAGTCAGTCCGCCAACTGCGTCGTAATCTAAATCTTTTGTAAGTTCCAACATCACTTCACCAACAAGAGGTGCGGCTTCATGATCAAGAGTCACGCGGCGAAGGTCAACGTAATAGTCGGCCTCTTTGCCTGAAGACAAAATAACTTTGCCATGCACAACGGCCTTTTTAATGATTTGATCTTTTAGAGAATCGTGTGAATTCATATAGAGAGCCTACTAGTTGAGGGGTTAGTCACCTACCTCAGTAGCATTTTCACATCGGGCTTGCATAAAGTTTGCGCATTATGGCGCCAAGAAAAAAATCTTCAGTTCGCAACCGTGCTCCCCTCAATGGCTTTGCTGCCGACGCGCAGGAGCTAGATAGTTTCTTTTCGACCCTGGATCTTTCCGGATCGTTGACGCTGTTGCTTTCTAAGCCAAAAAAGAAAAGCAGCACTAAGAAGTAATCCTTCGAGTTCCTTGTGGGTTCACCTAAATTGCAACCACAATTCAAGTAATCGCTCTAGGTTTATGTAATGAACGCCAAACGCCTTGAGATATCACGGTTATTTCACCGCTTTGGATTTGGGCCTAGACCCGGTGAATATGCCAATGCTTTAAAAGATGGCGTGGAAATAACTCGGATGCGTTTAACAACAGTTCCAGAAAACTCCTCAGCTGTTAGTGCAGTAGTCGAGCCGGAGATTACAGATCTAGGAAAACGGCCTGAGGCAAATTCACCAGAAGTTGTTCCATATGCAATTGCAATGCGCGCACAAGCTCAGCAAATGGGTTTGTGGTGGTTGGACATGATGGCACTGAGTGAACATGGACTTACAGAAAGAATGGTTTGGTTCTGGCATGGTCACTGGGCTACTTCAATTCAAAAATTAAATTATGCACTTCCGATGTTTAAACAAAATAAAACCTTTCGCACGTACGCACTGGGAGATTTCAAAAGTTTTACAAAAGCCATGCTTAACGATGGTGCTCTGCAGTTTTGGTTAGATGGGCAAGACAGTACGGTTAAAGCGCCAAATGAAAACTTGGGCCGTGAATTAATGGAGTTATTTGTTCTTGGGGTAAATCGTTATACCGAAGATGATGTTAAAGCGATTTCGAGAGCGTTAACTGGATACCAAGTTACACGAAGCAATGGAGTAGTCACTATTACTCAAAATCGTCGAGATTTGAATCCAGTTACATTGTTGGGAACAACTGCTGTGTTTACGGGTGACTCTTTGAGCGAATTCTTAGTGGCGCGTGAGGATTGCGGAATTTTTATTGCCGAACGGCTTTGGTACCGTTTTATTTCAAGTTCAGAGGATATGCCCACGGTATTTTCGGCGAAGAAGGCATTTGTCGGGCGTGATATTTCTGCCACTGTTCAAGCAATGGCAAGTGATGCAGTAATGAAAGATCCGCTATACGCCATGGTTAAATCTCCAGTTGAATGGTTTATATCGGCTTGCCGCGCACTTGAACTCACTCCTTCAAAGTTGCAGAGCTCTACTCAGTTATTAAGTTACTTAGACAAGTTAGGACAAGTTCCTTTTAATCCACCCAATGTTGGTGGTTGGCCTGCCGGTGAAGCGTGGCTGTCTTCAGCTACTGCGCAATATCGATTGGCATTTGCTGCTTGGCTGATTAAGCAAAGTAGTTTGTCTGCCTTAAATCAAATTCCAAAAGAGTTACGGGTTTTAAAATCCGCTGACTGGTTAGGTATCCCCGAGTGGAGTTCTAGAACGCAATCTGCACTTAGGTCTGCCATAGATGATCCTGCACAGTTTGCACTTCTTGCCTTGTGTAGCCCCGAATACATAGTGAGTGCATAGGAGCCGGGTATGGATACGATTTCGCGCAGAAGATTTCTAAAATTAACTACAAGTGCAGTTGCTGTTGGAGCTGCGGCTAATTTTATAACTCTTGACCAAATTGCCCAGGCTGCAATTAGCCGCCCACTTGAAGCAGGAACTCCAATTTTGGTAGTCGTTACTTTGTACGGCGGAAATGATGGTTTAAATACTGTTATCCCTTTCAAGGATCCTATTTACTTTTCTTCTCGCCCAGAGATTTCATATAAGCCAGAAACAATGTTGCCATTGGATGCTGAACTGGCATTAAACCCATCAATGACCGGTATGAAATCTCTTTGGGACCAAAAGAAAGTTGCCATCATTCGTGGTGTTGGTTATCCAAAGCCCGATCATTCGCACTTTTCTTCTATGGCCAAATGGCAGAGCGCCTCTCCTGAGCGACATATCAATAGTGGTTGGTTGGGCCGTTGGCTCGATTCTCAGCCAGAAGATCCAATGCTGGCAATATCTTTAGGTTCGGTATTGCCACCCATGTTGGCCGGAGTGAAAATCGCGGGCTCGGCGTTGCCCCTTGGTGGCCTTGTTATTCCTAAGGGCTCGTTAGCTACCCAATGCATTAAATTATCGAAGCCTGCTCGCACAGATTCAAAGTTGATGGCAGCTGCTGCAACTTCTATGCGTAATCTTTTTTCGGTCTCTACTTCGGTTCAACCAATATTAAAAGCTCCTGCTCCTGTTGCAGTTGATCTACCCACAGTAAATGGTGGAAATGCAGGTGGAGATAGCAATTTGTCCCAGCAGTTAGATGTTGTTGCAAAATTAATCTCTGCGGGGTCGCCAACAAAAGTTTGGTCAGTTTCACTAGGTGGATTCGATACTCATGCAAACGAGGCAAATGCTCAAGCTGAATTGCTAGGCGTTGTATCTAATTCGCTCACACGGTTTATGAGCCAATTGAAATCAACAACCCGCTCCAATGATGTAACTGTCATGGTTTATAGCGAATTTGGGCGACGGGTAAAGGGAAACGCATCCCAAGGGACTGATCATGGGACTGCCGGGCCGATGTTTATCATCGGCGAAAAAATTAATGGTGGT
>CAIJYZ010000091.1 GCA_903825015.1 uncultured Actinomycetes bacterium | reverse complement strand
AGGCAGAGGGACCTGCGCGATCTAATATGCGTTGGGCTTGATTGATTCTGGTGTCAGAGAACTTTTCGCAATCATTGTTGTCATCGTTAATGACATCAAGGAGTAGCTGCTTGATCTCGCCTCCGATGCTGGCCGTTTCATTGGATTGCTGGATCAGGGCCTTGAGTTCGGAATCGAGGGTGCGGGGGCGGCGCTTTTTACGGGCGCGGTTGAGGAATAGATAGATCAGCGTGGTGAAGAATGCGAGTTCGAACATGGTTTTAGATTACTTAGCGTGACTGACAGATATTGTCAGTGGGCTTATCTATCGTGGCTGGTATGAGGAATCTGCGGCTGGGCATCACGGTGGTTGCCCTATCTGTCTTATCGCTTGTGGTGATGCGGCTTGTGCCAAGTAGCTTGTTTGGAAATATTCGCTTTGCTAATTCGATAGCTATTGATTTCACCTTTGGAATCATCTTCTATGCCGCCACATATTTCCTGGGTTTGCAGACGTTGCACTATTTCAGAATGCCGACCTTTGGTTTTAGATCAATGATTGCGCTGCTCTTTGCATCGTTTTTTGTCGTTGCCGAAATAACTGGTTCCGACAATATTCATTTGAGCACGCAAGATACGGTGCTGGGCATAATCTTTTTGCTGGGCACTGGTTTTAGTGAAGAGGTGTTCTCGCGGGTCTTTACATTTGGAGTGCTCTATAAGTTGGGCAGGGCTAAAGCGATTGCGATTTCATCGCTGCTATTTGGGTTGATGCACCTGAATCTCTATGTTGGTAACGAATGGGATCCGTGGCGGGCGTATTGGCATGTGGCCGATGCGGCGGCCTTTGGTGTGTTTATCTGTGCGCTGATGATTGTTACGCGCAGTGTTTGGGTCGGTGTTATTTTTCATGCCCTCGTTGACTGGAGCATTGTTTTTGATAAACATGCTGCGCCTTTGCCCAAGGCCGAGCAATGGCACCCTGCATTTTGGGAAGGTTTAAAGATGCCGCTATCCAATGCAGTTATCTATATTGGTTTATCAGTGCTGATGCTGCAGATTGATCGCGGAACTATTCCAGCGTGGGTGCATCGTTTTGCAGTTAAATGGAAATTAATTGATGTCGAACTCTGTGCTTAAGGCATAACCAATCCGCCATCAACTGGCACGGTAATTCCTGTTACATAACTTGAAGCATCACTTACTAACCAGATCAACGTTGCCGCTAACTCCTCTGGATCTCCTAAGCGGCCGGCGGGCGTAAACATCTTGACCATGTTGACCATATCTTTTGGAAGTTCATCACTCATCTCTGAAGGAAAGAAGCCTGGGGCCAATGCATTAACGCGAATGTTTTTACGGCCTGTCCATTGCGCAGCTAAATCTCTGGTTAAACCGATAAGACCAGCTTTACTTGATGCATACGCTGCTTGCGGCAGACCTTGGGGTTTAAGACCAAGAACACTTGAGATGTTAACAATGGCGCCACCATCTTTATTTGCTCTGGCAAATGCTTGAGACATCCAATATGCACCGAAGAGGTTTACATCAACAACTGATTTAAATTGTTCTGGGGTTTCATGCGTTGCAGGAACGGCTGTACCAACACCTGCGTTATTGACCAAGATATCGACTCGACCAAATTTTTCTATTGCATAAGCGATTAGGGCGTCGCAATCTTCTGGCTTGGTTACATCAGTTTGAAGAGCTGCATATCTGCGCCCTGCAGCAGTAACTAGCGCACCTGTTTCTTCAAGGCGATCTGCGCGACGGGCTCCTAAAACAACATCTGCTCCGGCTTCGGCCAAAGCTTTAGCAAATGCAACTCCTAGACCTGAGGATGCGCCAGTGACCACTGCCACTTTTGAATCTAAACGAAAGCGGTCAAGTATGCTCATTCTTCTCTCCTCAAATTGAGTAACTATGCGTAAGGTTAAGGCATGGAGTTCTCGTTAAGTGATAAGACAAGCCAATACGCCGCCAAACTGCAGGGGTTTATGGATGCAGAAGTATTTCCGGCAGAAGCAATTTATCACCAACAACGTCTTGAGTTAATTGTAGCCGGCAAGCCACACCAACTGCCTGCGGTGGTTGAAGATCTTAAAGTAAAGGCACGTGCACTTGGCTTATGGAATCTATTTTTGCCACATAGCCAAAACCCGGCACACGGTTTAAGCGTTACAGAGTATGCAACGTTGGCCGAAATCACTGGTTGGTCACCTGAAATTGCACCAGAAGTTATCAACTGCGCAGCACCTGATACCGGAAACATGGAACTTCTAGACATGTTTGGCAGCGATGAGCTAAAGAAGCGTTGGTTAGAACCATTACTAGATGGCGTGATGCGCTCTGGTTTTGCAATGACCGAACCTGATGTTGCATCAAGTGATGCTAGAAATATTGAGACTTCGATTGAAAAAGATGGTGGCGACTATGTCATCAATGGCACAAAGTGGTGGACAACAGGTGCCATGGATGCGCGCTGTGAGATTTTAATTGTTATGGGTAAGACAAACCCAGATGCTGATTCGCATCATCAACAATCAATGGTCTTGGTGCCAATGAATACGCCGGGTGTAAAGATTGAAAGAAACTTAACCGTTTTTGGTTATGCAGATCAGCATGGTCACGCCGAAGTCTCCTTTACCAATGTGCGCGTACCTATTTCCAATTTATTAGGCGATGAAGGTGCCGGCTTTGCGCTGGCTCAAGCCCGCCTTGGACCGGGGCGCATTCATCACTGCATGCGGGCAATTGGAATGGCAGAGCGAGCTTTGTCTTTGATGATTAAGCGGGCTATGGCACGTGAGACTTTTGGCAAAGAGTTAATCAAGCAAGGTGTGATTCAGGAATGGATCGCACAGGCCCGTATCGATATTGAACAAGCTCGGCTTTTAGTCATGAAGGCTGCATGGATTATTGATACAGCTGGAGCAAAGGGAGCGCGCAAAGAGATTGCGGCCATGAAGGTGGCTGTGCCGCAAATGGCAGAACGCATTATTGATCATGCGATCCAGATCCATGGCGGAGCTGGAGTTAGTGGAGATACTCCCCTTGCAGGCCTTTATGCAGGGATCAGAACGCTTCGAATTGCCGATGGGCCAGATGAGGTTCATATGCGCGACATTGCACGTTTAGAAATTAAACCTTATTTGTCATGAAGGATGTAACCGCGGTCCGCGAAGAGGATCGTTTCGATGTTGCTGCCATGCATGCGTGGTTGCGGCCATTTATTAACCATGATCAACTCCCTGAAGTTATGCAGTTTAGAAGCGGTGCATCCAATCTGACGTATTTACTTAAATACCCGGGGCAAGAACTTGTACTGCGCAAACCCCCAGTTGGAACCAAGGCCGCATCGGCCCATGACATGAAGCGCGAATACTTAATTCAATCTAGATTAAAAGCCAGCTATCCCCTTGTGCCGACAATGATTGCTTTGTGTGAAGATCATTCGGTTATGGGCTCTGATTTTTATGTCATGGAACGTCTTGTGGGAGATATTTTCCGGCGTGATATCGAACAGGAGATAACGGCTAAAGATGTTGCGGTTATGGCTGATTCTTTAATCCAAGGTCTGGTGCAGTTACATGCCGCCAATGCTTCTATCTTGCAAGAGCTTAATAAGGGAAGTGGCTATGTTGCACGCCAAGTTGAAGGCTGGTCAAAGCGCTATCGCAATGCGTTAACCGATGATGTGCCTGACGGTGAAAAAGTAATGGCCTGGCTAGATGCCAACAAGCCAGAAGATGTTGATTCATGCGTTATCCATGGAGATTGGCGTATCGATAACGTTGTCTTTGATTTAGAGAAAGCTTGCATTGTTGGGGTTTTAGATTGGGAGCTTGCAACTGTGGGCGATCCATTAATGGATTTAGGTTCAGCCCTTGCCTATTGGATAGATAGAGATGATGAACCGGTATTTGCAGCGCTGCGCCGTCAGCCAAGTAATTTAGAGGGCATGCCTACACGCGCCGAATTTGTGCAGAGATACTTGCAGTTAAGTGGGCGCACGTGTGATGACTTCACTTTTTATGAGGTCTTTGGCTTATTTAGATTAGCCGTGATTATTCAGCAGATCTGGTCGCGCTACCGCGCAGGCCAAACAACTAACCCAGCATTTTCCAGTTTTGGTGATGCGGTAAATACATTGATAAATCGAGCTGAGGGCAAACTTAAATGAGAGCTGGACGTATAACGGTTTCTACCCGTGCATTTGAAGTTGTGGATGTGCCAACACCTAACGCTGGGGCTGGGCAGGTGCGAATAAAAGTAGGCGCAGCAGGTGTCTGCTTATCAGACGTGCATTTTCTTGAAGGGATTTTATCTCCCGGCTATTTAATCGGTGATTGCGTCACGTTGGGCCATGAAGTTGCAGGAACAGTTGATCAGATTGGTGCAGGTGTGACTACATCTGCAATCGGTGATCGAATTGTTGTCATTGCAGGCGAACGAAACGATGCGGCACAAGTAACCACAATGGGTTTTGATTACGACGGTGGATGGGCCGAATACGTTGTGACAAAGGCTGAATTAGTTGCCACAATCCCTGATTCACTGCCCTTTGAACAAGCCGCAATTATTCCTGATGCTGTTTCAACACCTTGGGCGGCAATTACATCTACTGCTCATGTGCAGCCCGGTGAAAAGGTTGCAGTCTTTGGTGTGGGTGGTTTAGGTATTCATGCGGTGCAGTTATTAAAAATCATGGGTGCCACGGTTATTGCAATTGATCCTCGCGAAGATGCTCGGGCAAATGCCTTGGCCCGTGGTGCCGACTTTGCCTTTGCACCAGATGATCCTGAGTTAAAAAACCATCGCGGGCTACATGCCGCCTTTGATTTTGCTGGCGTTAGCGCCGTTAGAAAACAAGGGCTATCAATGCTGGGCGAGCAAGGCCGCCTTGTAATTGTTGGTATTGCTAATGAACCAATTGTAATTCCTAACGACATGGCATTTACCTATATGCGTACACAAATCATGGGCCACTATGGATCAGAGGCTCACCATGTCGTTGAGTTAATTGAACTTGCAGCCTCTGGTCGTTTAGATCTTTCGCATTCAATCAGTGAGATTGTGCCGCTAGAAAATGCAGCTGACGCGCTAGATAAGTTAGCCAATAAAGTTGGAAATCCAATCCGTATTGTTTTAAAGCCTTAAACCTTAAGTATTGCTTCCTTGTGTGACGACGGGAATGACAATCTCGTTGTATTGCATAAAACCTGGTTTAAAAGGTGGGTCGAAGCGGCAGATCCTTGTTTCTTCAGAGAGTGCAATATTTTCGGTCAGGGCAGCGGCGCGTAGCTTGTCGGTTTTCTTCTTTGATAGTTCGGCAGTTGCCCTACCCCGAAATGAGGTAGCAATACATGTTTCGGTTTCTAGTTCACGCAAAATAACTTGTGAGTCATTGGGATGTGGCAAGTGACCAAGGTTGCTACCGGCGGGCATGACAAATGAGACGAACCATTCATTGGCATGGTTTGTCTCTACTTTTTGTGAGGCGATGACAGGTGCAGTCATTGCGATTTTCTCTGAACTCTTATTGCCTTTTGAAATGTATCTAAAGAGTGAACCAAAGGCAGCACTTGTTGCAGTTGAATATTGCGCAGAAACTTT
>CAIJYZ010000090.1 GCA_903825015.1 uncultured Actinomycetes bacterium | reverse complement strand
GTGACCTTTTCCTTACCATGGAAACGCTCTACCAACTGAGCTAGGGGGGCAGATCGAGGTCTGAGCGTACAGGCAATCAACTACTTTGGAAAAACCGCCTTTTTATAGCGCTGGATTTAGCGTGATTTTGCCAGTGGTTTCGCGGGCCAACATTGCAAGGTGGGCTTGGGTAGCTTCACTTAAGCCAAATGTCGCACCGATTACTGGCTTCAATTTTCCATCAATAACGAGAGAAAACAGATCCACGACTACATCATGCAATAGCTCTTTCTTGCCAAAGCAATGTGCCAACCAAAAGCCAGTAACAGTTTTAGTTCCGCCCATTAAAGCTCCAGGATGAATTGGTGTCGGTGCTGTACGTGATGCCATTCCAAAAACTATTAGACGTCCAAATGGCGCTAATGCTTCAAGACTTGAGTCAAATGTCTTGCCACCAACCATTTCAAGAATTAAGTCAACTGGCTTACCGCCATTTGCTTCAAGGATTGCAGCTAGTAGTTTGTCTTGATCTGAATCAATCACAACATCTGCACCAAGTGAGGTTGCAAGTGCTCGTTTACTTTCAGTAGAAGCAACAGCAATTACTTTAGCTCCCCACAATTTTGCTAATTGAATTGCAATAGTGCCGACGCCGCCAGCAGCTGCATGGATAACAACAGTTTCTCCAGCTTTGAGGTGGCCAACAGTTTTCAATGTATGCCATGCCGTTGTTCCTTGAACCAACATACATAACGCTTGTTCATCAGAAACTCCGACTGGAATTTCGATCATCGCTGCTGAATGTGCAACAGCCTTTTGTGCATATCCACCACCATCAACAGGTGCTAATACACGTCGGCCATTGGCTATGCCAACGACTTCAAGACCTGGAACCAATGGAAGTTTTTGCGGAGACAAATATGAGTTTTCTGTTTGATGAGTATCGGCATAGTTGATCCCGATAGAAGTAACATCGATTAACTCTTGTCCAGGACCAGCAACTGGATCAGCAAGATCTACAAGGTGCATGGAATCTGGACCACCGAATGCGGTGATCTGAATTGCTTTCATTATTTATCCCTTTGTTGAGCCGAGAGTTAAGCCAGAAACAAACTGCTTACGCAGAATAAAGAAGACTATGAGCGTAGGAAGTGCAGCAATCGTGGCACCTGCAGCTAATAGGTTGTAGTCCGTCACGAACTCACCTTGCAAGCGACCTAATGCTGAGGTGATTGGGCGTTTGGAGTCCGTAGACATTAAAACTAAGGCCCAGAAGAAGTCGTTGTAAATCCATGTAGTCATCAAAACACCAAGGGATGCAAGGGCTGGGCGAAGAAGCGGCAACATCACCTTTGTGTAGTGAGTGAAAACTGTTGCACCATCAACCATTGCTGATTCGCTAATCTCTTTTGGAACAGTCTTCATGTAGCTAGACAAAACAAATGTTGCAAAGCCCATCTGGAATGCAACGTGAATGAGCACAACACCCCAAGGCGAGTCATACAGAAGTCGCGGAATTCCAACGGCTTTACCAAGGGTGATGTACATCTTGAAAACTGGAATAAAGACGAGCTGTGCTGGCAACAAGTTACCAGCGGTGAAAAGAAGGAGAAGTGAAACATTCCACTTAAATGAGTAGCGACTTACTACGAAAGCAATAAGTGAGCCGAAAAATAGAGTTAAGAAAACCGCTGGAATTGTGATTGCAAATGTATTCCAGAAGTACAGCGGCAAATCCATTCGAGAAATTGCTTCGGTGTAGTTGTGAAAGTTAAGCGTCTTTGGCATTGAGAAAACACCATTTGCTCGCACATCTTTGTAAGGACGAAGTGAGGTCCAGATTGTCCAAGCGATTGGAAAAATCCAGACGATTGCAAAGGCACCGATGAATGCCGAAATGAATCCATCTTTAACTTTTTGCTTATTGCGGTATTTGACCGCTGCGTCGCGAGCTGAAATATCAATTGTCATTGGACATCACTCTTAAAGGTTGTACGTAGGTAGGCGATTATTGGTCCGATTGAAAGTACGAAGAGAATTACTGCATAAGCAGCACCCTTCATTGATGCACCTTCACCGGCTATGTTTTGGAAAACCAAAGTACCCAAAATTGGGAAGCCCGCCGATGAGCCGTAAATTATGTAAACAATATCGAAGGCGCGTAGGGATTCGATGATCGTAATAACGATAACAATGATGTTTACAGGCTTCATAGAAGGGAAAATCACCTTCTTAAAAGTCTGCCATTCAGTGGCACCGTCTAGGGCTGAAGCCTCACGAAGTGACATATCAACCGACTTTAAGCCAGCTAAATAGAGCAGCATGATGTAACCAATATGTCGCCATGAGGCGATAGTTAAAATCACGTAAATATTGATGTTGTAGTTACCAAAAAATGAGATTGCATTATCGATATCGCGGCCCATAAGGCCGTTTACGAAGCCATCTGGACGTAGCAAGAAGTTCCAGATAATTCCCGTTACTGCTAGTGATAGAACGACAGGTAAGTAGTAAGCGGTTTCGTAAAACTTGTGACCACGAATTTGGCGATCGATTTGGTAGGCAAGCAAGATTCCAAGTGGTGTGGCAATGCCAGCGAACCACGCTAGCCAAATGATGTTGTTTTGAATCGCTTCCCAGAAAGCTGGGGTATCAAAGAAAATATTTTTATAATTTGCAAGACCGGCCCATTTGATTCGTGAAATAGAAATACCGGACCAGTAAGTGAAAGAAAGAATAATTGTCAGTAGCGCTGGAATCCACACGAGAAGTAAGTGGAAGAACAACGGGATACCGACGAAGGCGCTGAGTGTTGTGCGATCGGCCCGAGAAAAGGCTCGACGACGGTGGGCTTTTTTAGGTTCCACCGTCGTCGAGTTCATATCTTTACCCTATCTTATAAATAGTTTGAAATTGATTTGAATTTATTTGAACTATTTATTAAGCAAGTGGAGGTAGTGCTTCCCACTGCTTTTGTAGGCTGTCTTGGATCTTTGCAACATCCTTTGGATTCTTAAACCATGACTGGATTGCAGGACCAACAACTGGGCCAGCAAAGTCAGGGCGAGTATCGCGATCAAGGAACTGAGTGATGTACTTAGCTTCAGACATAACTGCCATTTGTTCCTTCTGGAACGCATCGTATGAAGAAGTATCTTGTCCGCTGTTTGCAGAAGTCATTGGAATCAATGCTCCGTTTGCATCCTTAGCAGCAAGAGTTGCAGTTACACCTTCCATGTCGCCGGCGAACTCTAGGAAGTTAGCTCCGCCGTCATTGTTTGTTCCATTTGCAGCTACGCACCAACCATCGATAGGTGCATCGACAGTGTCGCGACCGTGCTCTGGATTGATTTCTGGGAATGGAATGATTGAAAGATCGTCGTAGTCAGCTTGTGACTGCTCCTTGAAGTTTCCACCGAACCATGAGCCCATAAGCATTGATCCAGCCTTCTTCTGGAGTAGAAGCTGCATAGCTCCATCCCATTCAAGGTCTAGAACGTTTGGATTCATGTAAGGAATCAACTGAGCCCAGTGTGTAAACACATCTGTGACCTTTGCATCTGTCCACTTTTCGCGACCAGCTAATAGGTCAACGTGGAACTGGTATCCATTGATACGTGCGTTAAGAATGTCGAATGTTCCCATTGCTTCCCAGCCGCCCTTATCGCCAGCTGCAAATCCAACAAGACCCTTCTTCTTCATTCCATCAAGCATCTTTAGGAATTCATCCCAGTTTGTAACTGTGTCTGCAGATAGTCCGAGGTCTTTAAACATTGACTTACGGAAGTGCATACCCCATGGGTACCAAGACTTTGGAACGAAGTACTGCTTTCCATCAAGACCAGTTGATGCAATCTTGTAGCTCTCTGCATACTGGCTACCGATTGTTTCCCATACGCTTGAAAGATCTGCAAGCAAACCCTGCTCTGCGAAGAACTGCATGCGATATCCAGCCATCCACTCAAAAGTATCGTCAGGTGTTCCCTGTAGATACTGTGAGAGGTTGTTCTGGAATGC
>CAIJYZ010000089.1 GCA_903825015.1 uncultured Actinomycetes bacterium | reverse complement strand
TAAACGCAAGCAACTTCTTGCGGTTGTGGTCGCCGGCAGCATCTTTGCTGCTGGCGGCTTCACAGCCCGCGCATTCCAATCCACCCCTGATTTCGGTTTAGCTGTTGAACCCTTTTACGGTGAACATCAAAATGGAATAGAAGTTGCTCGTCAAGCACATTTATCCCTGATCGCTTTTGATGTTAACGAGGGGGTAGATAAGGAAGCTGTCGGAAGAATGATGCGCGTACTTACTGCAGATGCTGCCTTGCTCACTCAGGGCAAGGGAATTATCGGAGACTCACAGTTTGAAATGGCAGAAAATCCTGCCCGTTTAACAATCACATTTGGTTTTGGTTACAGCCTCTTTGAAAAAGTAGGTGCGCAAAAAGCATGGCCAATCCCTGAAACTGGAATTCCTGCATACTCCATAGATAAATTAGAAAAGCAGTGGAGCGATGGAGATTTACTTATTCAAGCAGCTGGTGATGATCCGATATCGGTTTTTCATGCAGTGCATGAACTTGCACGCGATGCCGCACCATTTGCAACTATTCGTTGGCAACAACGGGGATTTTCAAATGCCGCAGGTGTCAACGTTGGAAACAATCCTCGCAGTCTCTTTGGCCAAGTAGATGGAACAGCTAATGCAGCGATTGGGACACCGGAATTTGATGAACGTACATGGAGTAAAGCACCGAGTAATTTCGTAGGTGGAAGCACGATGGTTATCCGACGCATTCGATTTAACTTTGGAACATGGGACAGGCTCTCTACAAATAAGAAGGATGCTGCCCTTGGTA
This sequence comes from uncultured Actinomycetes bacterium, assembly GCA_903825015.1. GTDB lineage: Bacteria > Actinomycetota > Actinomycetes > Nanopelagicales > Nanopelagicaceae > Planktophila. Next base: position 1,421 of record CAIJYZ010000089.1, on the reverse strand, counting down.
GAAAGTTAAAAGATGGTTCGCCAGTTTCTGGCGGGGATTTAACAACACCGCTAAATCTTGATTCAAAGAAAAGCGATGGCAGTTATGTCGTTCCTGATGATGCACATGTTCGTCTTGCCTTCACCGATAAAAACCGTGGCATCACGCGACGGGGTGCAAATTATGACGACAACTATCTTGCCGATGGAACTCATGATGCTGGCTTGATCTTCACTTCATTTCAAGCAGAGCTCAAACGTTTTCTAGATATTCAAGCTGCTCTTGCGATGGTTGATTCACTTAATAAATGGACAACACCAGTGGGTTCGGCTTTATTTGTAATTGCACCTGGAGTTAAGCCTGGTGATTGGGTCGGTAGCTCGCTTCTGGGTTAGCGGGCGATGCGGGTGTTCATGCGGGCTTCGCGCAGGCGGCGAAGGCGCTTAACGAGCATGGGAGATGCGGCAAGAGCATCGTCACGATCGATTAAATCATTAAGAAGTTGGTAATAGCGGGCCGCTGAGAGGTCAAAAAGCTCCTTGATTGCAGCTTCTTTCGCCCCCGCATAGCGCCACCAGCTGCCTTCAAAATCCAGGATGCGGACTTCGAGGTCGCTTAGGCCAGAGGGCATTACTGACTCTTCTTGTGCGGACATGGGTAAAAGCGTATCTGGTGAGCGCTAAATATCTGGGATTTACTGGCGATTAAAGGGTGGCAAGAATCATTTCAATATCGCTGATTTTCGTCCAGGGATTGACTATGGCAAATCGCAAAATCGGCTGGCCGTGATGGGATGAAGGTGGGATGAAACCAATTTGGTCGGCCAGTAATTGATCCGACCAGTTCTGATAATCACTTGCCTGCCACCCTTTGCGAATAAAGGCAACGATTGAAAGTTCGGGATCACAAACTAACTCTAAATCAGGGTGGGCTTTAACGAGTTCGGCGGCTTGGCGCGCAACAGTTAAAGAATGCTCCATCGCTTCGGTATATGCATCGGTGCCATGGGCTGCAAGTGAAAACCAAAATGGCAATCCACGTGTGCGACGGGTTAATTGAATCGCATAATCAGAAGGTGACCATGCTCCATCTTTTAACGTGTCTAAGTACGAGGCGTGCTGCGAATGAACTTGTCGCGCTAATTCAGGTTCGCGATAAATAAGTGCACATGCATCGTATGGAGCAAACAACCATTTATGTGGATCAACGATGAGCGAATCAGCGGCCTCTACCCCGTCAAAGTGTGAACGAACCGATGGTGCGCAAAGGGCAGCTAAACCATAAGCGCCATCAACATGAAACCAAATACTTCGATCATGGGCAGCAGCTGCGATTCCTTTTAGGTCATCGATGATTCCTAGATTTGTTGTTCCGGCTGTTGCTACTACTGCAAAGACTCGATGCGTCGTTGTTGCATGCAGATGATCGATTGCATGTGCAAC
>CAIJYZ010000088.1 GCA_903825015.1 uncultured Actinomycetes bacterium | reverse complement strand
TAACCCGCAGTGCATTAGCTAAAGTTATTGCCGATGCACCGCATCGCCGTGGTGCCCACGGCAATATCCCTCTTTAAAAAAATTACTTAGTATTGAAAGTTACTGAAACAGTAGCTGAGACAGTCTTTTCAATTGTGCTGGTGTCATATGCACCGTAATCAGCGGTCATTGTTGAATCAGGAGTTGTAATCTGGATTGGACCGGCTTTTACATTTACTAGTGATCCAAGAGATCCACCAACGGCCTTGGTCAAGGATTCAGCACGAACCTTGGCATCCTTCATAGCATCGCTCATCAACTGTGGGCGAAGCTCTGGCAAGTTAGAGATGTAGTACTGAGGTCCATAGTTATTTACGTTAATTCCTGTTTCTAGAAGTGTTCCGATTCCTTGGCTTAACTTTGAAACCAACTGAACATCCTTGGTGCGCACGGTTACATCACGAGTTGCACGGTAAGACAAGATGCGACCGGTTGAATTTCCATTTACATACTCTTCGTTGGCATAAGTAGATACTGCGCCAAGAGTTAATCCATCAGCTGCAATTCCACCTTTAGTTAAATATCCAGAAAGTGCTGCAACGTCGGAATCAACTTTCTTAACTGCGGCACCAACTGTTGGTGATGAAAGACTGACGGATAAAGTCCACACTGCATTATCTGCAGTTGCAGTTGTCTTTGCAGATCCAGTAACTGTGATTCCATTACCAGCGCGTGTTGCAAAGCCCGTTCCAACTTTTGTTAATCCAACACCAAGGGCTAATGCAACGATTACTGCAGAAACAATAATTGTTACGGCTTTGCGTCGTTCTACTGTGATGATTGGTGATTCATTTAGTTGGCTCATGGCTAAATTGTATCTAGTTAGATTGCGTGTAAGCGAGCGACTTCCTGCATGCCAGCACCCCTAAATTTTTCCAGCGCTTCATCCCATGCAGTTCCCATTGCTAGCGCCAGCCCATCACGAATTGCATCATCATCAACTGAGTGCTGCACCACATTATTAATTTGAAATTCATTGAGTAAAACAGCTCCGCTTAAATCGGTGAGAACTCTGTGAATTCCAAGTTCGGGAGTAAACCTAAAAAGTTCACCACCGTTGTCATTGCTCTCATGTGTTTCAAAGTTTAAGTAATGCCAACTTCGTAACGTGCTAGCAATTTCTGCCGCAGCACCTTGTTGCCCACGCCACTGAATATGCATCTTGTATGTTCCAGCCATCATTGGTTGTGGTTGCCAGATCACTTGAACTTCGTTGCCCAAAATATTTTGGAGCGCCCAATCAATATGTCGGCGCAGGGCAGATGGGCTTGAGTGAATGGTTAAAAAGCCCCGCACCAAAAGGGGTGCCGAGGGCGGCGATAAACGTTGCATGAAAATCTCCTAGCAAGGGCGCCAAATGCGACCTTCCCCAGCTGCATTTGCTCCTACTAGTACCTCAATTAGACACCTTGCACGCTCAAACTGTCCAGCCCAACTTTAGGCGTACGGGGGGTTACACGGTAGAGTTCACCTCAGTCGGACGCTTAATCAGTACCCGTTTCATGTAACACATATTCGGTATCGCTGGCGCAAGAGGAAGACCGTGATTCGAGGATTTCTCGAAACACCCACATATCGAAGGAAAAGTAAAAACATG
>CAIJYZ010000087.1 GCA_903825015.1 uncultured Actinomycetes bacterium | reverse complement strand
TGGCACGTGTTCAGCGCCAGATGTTGCAAGATCTTGGTCGCGAACCGACCCCAGAAGAGCTAGCTAAAGAACTTGATATGACACCTGAAAAGGTTGTCGAAGTTCAAAAGTATGGCCGCGAACCAATTTCACTTCACACACCTCTTGGTGAAGAAGGCGACAGTGAGTTCGGTGATTTGATTGAAGATAGTGAAGCTGTTGTTCCAGCCGATGCTGTTTCATTCACATTGCTGCAAGAGCAGTTGCACTCAGTTCTAGACACATTGTCAGAGCGCGAAGCAGGCGTGGTTGCGATGCGCTTTGGGCTTACCGATGGTCAGCCAAAGACTCTTGATGAGATTGGAAAGGTATACGGCGTTACTCGCGAACGTATCCGCCAGATCGAATCTAAGACGATGTCAAAGCTTCGTCACCCATCACGCAGCCAGGTGTTGCGCGACTACCTCGACTAAATCATGGACAAGCCAACGATTTTTGTTAATCCCAAAAGCGGATCTATCAAGATCAGCGGTGAGGTTGATGTTGTTGATGTCGATGGCACAGTCATCGAAACACTTACTAATCCCAAGGTATGCGGCTGCGGTTTATCGAAAGACAAACCATGGTGCGATTCATCTCATGGCGAATATGTAAAAATCGTTGCACAGTATTTGCGAAATGCACGCGAGCTTGTGAAGCCATCCAATCTCTTTGGTGCCACTCCCGTACGCGCGCGTGAAATCCGCGAGAACGAACTCAAGTACCGCATAGAGCATGAAGAGGTTCTTGTGGGCGTAAAGCTCGGGGGAGCGCTAGATTCAAGCAAGAAAGATGATCCAACCTATATTAATATCTTTGGATATTTAACTGATGCGATGCAATGCGTTGATTCCATTAAGACTGCATCAATGATTTATCCGCGTGCAGAAGCTGAAGTTGTCTTTAAGTTAAGCAAAGAGATAGTCGGCGAGATTCATCCATCAGAAGTTCTTGATTACGTTAGCCATGTTGCTGCGGGCATGGAGATTCTTGATTACCGCTTTGGGCAAACCGAGGCCTATGCCGAAGATTGCATTGCAGATAATGCAGGAGCTGCAGCTTTTGCATACGGTGCCTGGGTTCCTGCGCACCAAGAGAATTTAGATGCTCTAACGGCCGAAGTTTTCGTTAACGGAGTATTAACCGAGTCTGCTCCACTAACTGCGATTCAAGGCAATCCATGGATGGCAGTCGTTGAACTTTCTAAAGTGTTAGCAGTAACAGGTGTGAAGTTAACGGCCGGATCAATTATTTTCAGCGGCTCTGCTACAACTGGAGTTCATATGGTTGCAGGCAACAGCTACCGTGTTGAAATAAAGGGTCTTGGAAACGTGGATATAAAAGCTAGTTAGCAGGAGTTTCGACGAGTTTTTCGCTCTCGTCGATAATCTTGGCAGCTACTGCCTTTAACTTCTCGGCATATTCCTTGCCGTGGTGGGCACAGAACATGAGCTCTGAGCCATTTAGAAGCACTGCACGGACATAAGCCTGGGCTCCGCAACGATCACAGCGGTCAAGGGCGTTAAGAGGTACTGATTCGAGCATCATTTGTTCTGACATATCTCTCTCCGTTCTTAGTGTCCTACGTCTTATGGAACATCCAACCATGTCTAGATATTCCCCGCTCGTCAAAAGTAATTTATTTTCGTTAATTCGATGTTAATTCCCTGTGGATTTGCGATATTTCCAGTATCTGAGATGGTTTCGGCGCGCTTGCGGGTGATACGGGGTGGTGGGCGATAACCTTTCGCCCCGTGGCCGAAAAAGATATTGCGACAAATGTGCAGGATAGCTATACCGCAAAAGACTTAGCTGTTCTCGAAGGCCTTGATGCAGTCCGCAAACGCCCAGGTATGTATATCGGTTCAACCGATTCACGGGGCCTTATGCACTGCTTGTGGG
>CAIJYZ010000086.1 GCA_903825015.1 uncultured Actinomycetes bacterium | reverse complement strand
CTAAATACAGAATTCTCATTTCCAGGAATCAATGATGACGCAAGAATTACTGTGTCACCTTCGCCCACGCGAATTTGATGATCTCCATTTGCCATTCGAGAAAGTGCGGCCATTGGTTCGCCCTGTGAACCAGTACAGATTAAAACCACATTGTCATCAAAAGAATCAAGATCTTTTGCATCCATAACGATTCCAGCTGGAACGGTTAGGTAGCCCATATCTTGAGCAATTTTCATATTGCGAACCATCGAACGCCCAATAAAAATCACCTTACGGTTATGCATTGCAGCGATATCGATTACCTGCTGCACTCGGTGAACGTGCGAGGAAAATGAGGCAACTATTACTCGTCGCTTAGTTGAACCAATGACTCGGTTGAGTGCGGGCATAATTTCGCGCTCTGATGGGGTAAATCCAGGGATGTCAGCGTTAGTTGAATCCACCATGAATAAATCAACGCCTTCTTCGCCGAGTCTGGCAAAGGTACGCAAATCTGTGATTCGCCCGTCTAGAGGCAGTTGATCCATTTTAAAATCACCTGTGGCGAGAACTCGACCGGCATCGGTATTTATGACAACGGCTAAGGCATCAGGTATTGAGTGATTAACAGCAACGAACTCAAGTTCGAATGGACCAACATCTTCATGTCCTCCTTCTCGAACTTCACGAGTAAGCGGGGTAATTCGGTGCTCTTTAAGCTTTGCCGTAATTAATGCCAAAGTAAGTGCAGATCCATACAAAGCAATGTCTCCACGCTCGCGAAGTAAATATGGAACGGCGCCAATGTGGTCTTCATGGCCATGCGTTAAAAAGATTCCAACGACATCATCTAAGCGATCTCGAATGTAAGAAAAATCAGGCAAAATTAAATCAATACCGGGTTGAGTGTCTTCCGGAAATAAAACACCGCAGTCGACGATCAACAGCTTTCCCTTTGTTTCAAAAACGGTCATGTTGCGACCGATTTCGCCTAAGCCGCCAAGTGCAACAATGCGCAGTCCCCCATGAACTAGTTTTAAGGGGGTACCAAGTTCTGGGTGAGGATGATTCATTAGTTAATTGCTACGCCACCTGCGCGCAGGTCGTCACGCAACTGCGCAATTTGCGCATCGGTTGCATCGACTAAAGGAAGACGAGTATGTCCGCCAGGTAAACCCATCAAGGTCAAAGCAGCTTTTGTCATAATTGCACCTTGTGTGCGGAAAGTTCCAGTGAAGACTGGCAATAACTGTTGATGAATTTCCAATGCGCGTTGAGAATTTCCATCAAACCACGCATCAAGCATCGCCTTTAGTTGACTGCCCACTGTATGTCCGCAGACAGAGACAAAACCAACTGCACCGACTGATAGAAGTGGCAAGTTAAGAATGTCATCACCTGAATAAACAGGAATACCGCAGCGTTTGATTACCCACGACGTTGCAGCAACATTACCTTTTGCATCTTTAAGGGCAACAATCGATGGATGCTCGAAAAGTTCAACGATCGTGTCGGACTCTATTTCAACTCCGGTGCGACCTGGAATGTCGTACAACATCATTGGCAATCCAGTTGCATTTGCCATCGCCAAGAAGTGCGCTTTGATTCCAGCTTGTGGGGGTTTGTTGTAATAAGGAGTAACTACCAATATTCCATCGGCGCCAGCTGCTTCACTTCGCTTTGCTTGGTTAATTGAGTAGTCAGTTTCATTATCACCTGCACCAGAAACTACTTTTATATTTGAGCCGACCACGCGCTTTACAACTTTAATGATCTCTTCTTTTTCAGAGGATTTAGTTGTTGGCGCTTCACCTGTTGTGCCGTTAACGACGATTCCATCGTGACCGGTATTAACTAAGTGATCTGCGATTTTTTCAACGCCATCCCAGTCAATGGTTCCATCTTTTTTAAATGGGGTGACCATTGCGGTCAACATGCGGCCAAATGGCGCGGGCGTACTCATGCAGGCAACTCTACCCGTTTTATGGGGCGATTCGTCCAGACTTCTCGAATGCGCCGTATGTAAGTGGCATTAATTTCGCGAATTCTGCTTCCATTTTCTCGGCAACCATCTCAATTTCACGTTGAGGATAGCTAGGAAAGTGCGAACCTTCGCGAGAGGTGCGAAGGGATAAAAAGTTCATTAATGCACGTGCATTCATCGTTACATACATTGAAGAGTAAGTAGCAACAGGCAAAACCGCGCGAGCAACTTCGCGTGCAACCCCGGCATCGAGCATTTCTTGATAACTTGAATAAGCGGCGATATAAGCCGACTTCATAGCCTTGATTGTGATTTCGAATTGTTCAGGGGTGCCATCTTCAAAAACATATGCACCAGTCTTGCCTGTTTGCACAAGTTTACGAGCTTTAGAAGGAACATAGAAAACTGGCTTCAATTCACGATAGCGACCGCTCTCTTCATTATAAGAAGCGATGCGATGTCGCATGAATTCACGGAATACAAAAATTGGAGCAGAAACAAAGAAAGTCATTGAAGTATGTTCAAATGGAGAGCCATGGCGCTCACGTGCAAGATAGTTAATCAAACCTGCAGAACGTGCTGGATCTTCGCCGATCTCATCCATTGATTGTTCGCCAGCAGTTGAAACTCGCGCCGCCCAAATAACATCGGCATCACTAGCACTGGCTTTTACTAATTCAACGGTGACATCGTCTCTAAAAATGATTTCTTCAGGCATGGCCTCACCCTATAAGGGGCCTGCTATGTGCCCATGGATATGTAGGGCACAATAACCGCGTGTCCAGAATTGAATCCACCACATTTCGCGATTCTCTGAGCGTTTCCTTCACTGTTGGGGCTTATGGAACGGCCTTCGGCGCTGCAGCCGTAGCTAATGGATTCTCGGTACTACAAAGTTGCTTGCTATCGCTACTTACTTTTTCTGGTGCTTCACAGTTTGCCGTCATCGGCGTTTTAGGTGCAGGCGGAAGTGCGTTGAGTGGAATTGCAACGGCTTCACTTCTTGGAGTTCGAAATGGTTTGTATGGGGTAATCATGGCGCCGAGATTGAAAGTTACAGGATTAAAACGCATCGTTGCAGCGCAAGTAACTATCGATGAATCAACTGCAGTTGCATTGGGCCAAGAAGTACATGGCGAAAAAGCGATGCGACAGGGATTTTGGCTTACGGGTTTTGGAGTCTTTTTCTTTTGGAATATATTTACGGTAGCAGGTGCACTTGGTGCACAAGCAATGGGCGATATCCGTGTATGGGGTTTGGATTCAGCTGTACCTGCCGCGTTCTTGGGTCTAGTTTGGCCGCGGCTTCAAAGTAATCGTGATCGAATTCTGGCAGTTGGATGTGTTGTTTTTGCATTGGCAATGACACCAATATTGCCAGCAGGACTTCCGATTATCGCAACAGCATTTATCGCTAT
>CAIJYZ010000085.1 GCA_903825015.1 uncultured Actinomycetes bacterium | reverse complement strand
ACTTAAATAAGATTTAACGGCATCAACGATTTCGCGACGCCCACCATAACTCACGGCGACATTTACTTCTAAGCCTCCAGGAAGTATGGATTTAAGTTCGCTGAGTTTTTCTGAAAGCCAGGGCGGCAAAAGATCAAGTGCGCCTACAGCTTTAATATTCCAGCGCCCAGTTGCTGCTAATTCATCAACGGTGTCACCAATTATCTTGAGAAGCTCTTCGATCTCATCCGAGCTTCTTTTGAAGTTATCTGTTGAAAGTAGCCACAGAGTTACAACTTGAACATCGGCTTCTTCACACCAACCCAGAAACTCAATAATTTTATTTGCGCCAGCTTTGTGGCCATTTGGATCCGTGTTGCTGGGATTTGCTTTTGCCCACCGGCGATTGCCGTCAAGAATCACGCCAACATGGTGTGGCGTCTTTGAAAAATCTAATGCCCGAACTAATCGCCACTCATAGAGTGGATAGAGCAATGATTTTATAAACTTACGAATAGCGGCGGGCAACTCTGCGCTCTGCAATCAATGATGCAACGGGAAGTGTTCCGGCGAGAATAAACCAGCCAAGGTTTTGAAGTGAAAGCTTTGCTCTAAGTCCAAAGTTAATCGCTGCTAATACATAGAGCGGATATGTGTATCCATGAACAATTGGAATCCAAGCAAGGCTTGAGGCCAACGAATCATTGTGGAATAGGTGCTTTACCGGAAGCTCTACAAACCACAACAGTAAAGACATGATGCCTGAAAAGATTGCCATAAATCGATAACGTTTAATTGTTCCGCTCATGAGGCAACTCTACGACGATAGAAGGGAAGGTAAAGCACCACCCCTGCCATGAGCCACCAAATCACGACATAGGACAGATGTTGCCAGTAAAAACCTGGGATTCGAGAGCTCAGTTTTTCTGGGGTAGGTCGTTGGCGGATTAACTTCTCTCCTCTGTGGGATTCAGCCGATGCCAGAACATAACCATCGAAGAGATCTAAACCGGTCAAACCGACAATAACTGAGCTGTCGAGCCGTGAAATCGATCCATCTCCATTTATTGAGTGATCATCAAATTGATGGGCCAAAAGTTGACCTTGTATGTCAATAATCATCGCCTGCGAAATATCAGGATTTAATAATCGCTCTGACCAAAGACCGCGTACAACGAGGATGCCTTCATTGGTTCCAATTTGAAGTAGCCCAACCTCCCAGTCATTTAACTTTCCAGCGCCATCAACTTGATTTGGCGCCTTAAAATCTGAGACATAGTGGCCTGAAAACTTAACCCAGCGATTAATCGCTTGCGCCGGTAACGTCTCACGGGATTTGGCGATTGACTCAAGGGGAACAATTGCCTCTGAGACATTTGTAGCAGTTACTAAAGATTTCTTTAATGCCGCAGCTCTATTTAGCTGCCAAATTCCGAGAGAAAAGAAAATCGCAGCAATTAATAGAACCGCTAAGCCTTGAGCAGTTTTTGAAGCAAAGCTATTACTGCTCTGTGCCGTCATCGCTTCGATCAACGCCCATGTAACGCTTGTAGAAACTGCGCATCAAGAAAACTACGGCGATAATCAAAATCGCAATGGTCAGCGAACCTGCGGCACCCACCTCATAATTTTTTTGCATGGCATAATCATTGCATGCATTCGCAAGAGGAGTTCTCCTTCAATGACCGGTATGGCGTGCGCCCTGCCAATCGTTGGGTAGGCCCAGCGATTTTCTTCGCAGTCGTTGGAATCAGCTGGCTTGCTTGGGCAGGTTTGCACCATTCAAATCCAAATATCCGAACTTCTCTAATTTCATACACAGCCACAAATGACCGTGAAATATCATTGCGATATTCAGTGGTCCGCAAAGACAAAGATCAAATTCTTATCTGCACTTTGGTCGCACGCGATTATGATAAAAATGTTGTCGGTCAGATTGAGGATGAAATCGGCCCTGGCCTTGCATCATTAGAGAAAACAACTGAAATACCTACGCGTAGCCAGGCCGTTAACGCAGATGTGACCACTTGCCGCATTAAATAAGTTGTAGGCAATGATGCCCAACTAGTACCTTTACGCCTTATGAGCTCACAGACTTGGTTAACGCAGGAAGCTGCCGATCGTTTGCGCGCCGAATTAGAAAACCTTGAAGGCCATGGCCGCAAAGATGTCACTGCCAAGATTGAAGCAGCACGGGCCGAAGGTGACCTGAAGGAAAATGGCGGTTATCACGCAGCCCGTGACGAACAGGGAAAGATGGAAGCACGCATCCGCCAGTTAAAGCAGATGCTTGAAAATGCCCACATTGGAACTCCTCCTGCAATCGCTGATGGAAAAGTCGGCGCAGGAATGGTTGTTGTTGCCGAAATCGCAGGCGATGAGATGAAGTTTTTACTTGGCTCTCGCGAAATCTCTTCCGGTGACCTAGATGTTTACAGTGAAAAATCTCCATTAGGGGCAGCTGTTATGGGCGCTGAAATTGGTGCAACGGTTTCTTACACTGCGCCAAATGGTCGCGAAATATCGGTAGTCATTAAGGCTGCCGAGTTTTACGCTTAGTTAGAAGAGTTTTTATATTTTCTAACACTTAGCGGAACAAAGATCACCATAATCAAAACCATATAAAAAATCGACGTTGTAAGTGGATGCTGACTTGGAAAAGAGTTAGCTGTTGCACCAAATTGATTTTCTAACCCAAAGAGTTGGCGACAGGCTGCCACCATCGTTGAAACAGGATTCCATTCAGCTACGTATTGCAAAGCTTTTGGCATTCCAGTTGTTGGTGCAAATGCATTCGAAAGAAATGTCATTGGGAATGTAATTAAAAAGCTAACATTTTGCACAGTTCGCGCATCCTTAACTGCAAGGCCTGCATATATGCCGGTCCATGACAAGGCATAGCCAAATAGGAGCAGAAATACGAAGGCACTAAATACTGAAAGAACACTTGCCGTCGGGCGCCAACCCACAGCAAAACCTGCTGCCGCCATAACAACTAAAACCAAAATATTAAGAAGTGAGTCGCCCAATGTGCGGCCTACGACTAGGGCGGATCGGGCAATGGGCAGAGATCTAAAGCGATCAATTAATCCCTTTTTCATATCTTCGGCTAAACCAGATGCAGTGGCAGCCAATGTAAATGCCACGGTTTGAACGAAAATACCTGGCATAAGTAATTGAACGTATCCGCCTGGCTGGCCAGTAGAAATCGAACCACCAAAGACAAAACGGAAAAGGAGTACAAACATTACGGGTTGAATCGTTGAAAAGATTAGAACTTCTGGCACTCGGGCCAACTGCAAAAGTTGGCGCTTGGTAATGATTAAGGCATCAGTAATTGCGTTTTTCATGCTTTTACCTCTTCCTCGGCAACGTGGCCAGTTAATGACATAAATACATCATCAAGTGAAGGTCGCTTAAGTGCGATATCAAGCGGATGAATTTTGGCCTCATCGAGTGCACGCAAAACATCCATAAGTGCCAGTGACCCTGTTGAGACTGGGGCACTTATTTTGCGCAATGCCTCATCAAGATTAGCTTTTTGCCCACTGATTTTTTCAATGATCGCTGTTGTTGGGGCGATATGAGCGGCATCAACGATTACTTCCAAACGCTCGCCACCTACTTGGCTCTTCAAAGCATCAGATGTTCCACGTGCAATAACTTTTCCGTGATCGATAACAGCAATTTCATCTGCTAACTGATCTGCTTCTTCTAAATACTGAGTGGTTAATAAAAGTGTTACTCCACCCTTTACTAACTCTTCGATTACTCCCCACATCTCTTGTCGACCACGTGGGTCTAGCCCTGTAGTTGGCTCATCAAGAAATAAAACTTTTGGCTGCACAATTAGCGATGCTGCTAAATCTAAGCGACGTCGCATTCCACCTGAATAAGTTTTAATTGGTCGGCGTGCACTTTCAGTTAAGGAAAATCTCTCCAGTAAATCCTCAGCTCGCTTTATGGAAGCTGCTTTACCTAAGTGATACAAGCGACCGAACATCACTAAATTATCCCAACCAGTAAGCGTTTCATCGACAGCTGCATACTGACCAGATAATCCGATGAGTTCGCGAACTTTGTCGGGATGTTTAATTACATCAATACCGGCAACGGATGCATTACCTGAATCTGGTTTTAACAAGGTTGCAAGAATGCGCACTGTTGTCGTCTTGCCCGCACCATTTGGGCCTAGAACACTTAATACTGTGCCTTCTTCAACATCTAGAGATAAATCATCGAGGGCTTTAACCTCACCATCGCGATAGGTCTTCACGAGATGTTCTGCGATTACTGTTTTCACACGGTAACCTTACCCACATGTCTAAAAACAAGCCTCTTAACGCATCTGCAAAGGAACACACCCACAAGGAAATCATGATCATCCTGGGTGGCCTTATGACAGGAATGCTTCTTGCCGCTCTCGACCAAACTATCGTTTCCACAGCCCTGAAGAGCATCGTTGAAGAGTTTGATGGCCTCAACCATTACACATGGGTTGTTACCGCTTACCTTCTTACTTCGACGGCATCTACTCCGCTTTACGGAAAGATTTCAGATATCTACGGACGCCGAGTCGTATTTCAATTTGCGATCGTTACATTCTTATTAGGTTCATTTCTTGCAGGTGCATCACAAAACATGACGCAGTTGATTGCAACTCGCGCGCTTCAAGGCCTTGGCGCTGGTGGTTTGATGGCACTTACTTTCGTAATTATTGGTGACATCGTTCCTCCACGTGAGCGCGGAAAATATCAGGGTTATTTCGGTGCGGTATGGGGCTTGTCTTCAGTTGCCGGGCCGCTGCTCGGTGGATTCTTCTCAGACCACCACACGATTCTTGGTGTAACTGGATGGCGTTGGATTTTCTACATCAACTTGCCTATCGGTATTGCATCACTGATTATCACCTCAGCCGTTCTCCATATTCCAAAAGTTAGGCGCGATCACACAATTGATTACTTAGGCGCAATCATGATGGTTGTATCAGTCTGTTTGATTTTGCTTTCAGTCTCTATCTACGGCCCACAAAATGGCTGGGGCGACAGTCGCACCATTACTTACTTGGTAATCGGTGTTCTTCTTGCCGTGCTCTTCCTATTCTGGGAAGGCAAAGCTAAGGAGCCAATCCTTCCGCTTCATCTTTTTAAGAACCACACATTTTCAATTACTTCTTTGTTAGGTGGAGTAATTGGCGCCGGTATGTTCGGTGCAATTGTTATGTTGCCACTGTACTTCCAGGTGGTTAAAGGTTATTCAGCAACTTCAGCCGGACTAAAGTTGATTCCATTAATGCTTGGAATCGTTTCAACTTCAATTGTCTCTGGCAAAATGATTTCAAAACATGGTCACTACAAGCGTTACCCAATTATGGGTACGGCGATCATGACTGTGGGTATTTTGCTTATGACGCGTTTGCAGATTGATACTCCTTATTGGCAGATTTCAATCTATGCAATTTTGGTAGGCGCAGGTCTTGGTCTATCAATGCAGACCATCGTCATTGCCCTACAAAATGCAGTTGATTTCAAGGATATGGGCGTTGCCACAAGCTCAAATACTTTCTTCCGCTCCCTCGGTTCAGTATTTGGAACAGCGATCTTTGGAAGTATTTTGACCAACCGAGTGGCTCATTACATGGCTTCAGGTTTTGCTGATCTAGGTAAATCCAACCCTGCCGCACTAGCAAATTTTGATACAACAAAGTTAGCTGGACTTACAAATAACACTGCGGTATTAAAAACTTTCCCGCCAATCATTAAGAACACAGCGCTAGAAGCTTTTGTGAACTCTTTCCATGTGGTCTTCTATGCAGCAGCACCTGTTACTGCGTTGGGACTAGTTCTTGCATTTATGTTGCGCGAAACGCCTCTTCGTACATCTGCAGATTATGCAGCGGCGCGTGAAGATGCGGCAGGCGAGTCACTCGGTTAATGCAATCTCCATTTAAGGATCTGCCGCGAGAAGTATCAATACTTGTCGCGGCATCCTTTTTTGT
>CAIJYZ010000084.1 GCA_903825015.1 uncultured Actinomycetes bacterium | reverse complement strand
TTCGATGCGACGACGTTGACCACCAGAAAGCGTTGAAAGTTCATGGCCAAAAACCGCTTCAGTTACACCTAATGAAGTTGCGATTGCTTCAGCTTCAGCTGTTGCTGCATAACCACCAGCGGCACTGAATTCATGTTCGACGCGGGTGTAGCGCTCCATGGCTTTTTCAAGGGCTTCATCTTGCGCCGTTGCCATCTCTTCTTCAACAGCTCGCATGCGATGCGTAATTTGATCAAGATCGCGAGCCGACAAAATACGTTCGATAACTGTGCCTGGTTCGTCTCCTGTGCGAGGATCCTGTGGCAAGTAGCCGATCTTTCCAGTGCGATTTACCGCGCCTCCCGCAGGCATAGTTTCACCAGCAAGTACTTTTGCAAGGGTCGATTTACCAGCACCGTTACGGCCAACAAAACCGATTCGGTCGCCGCTATTAATACGCACAGTTACGCCTTTAACAAGAAGACGAGCACCTGCACGAAGTTCTAGGGCTTGGGTTGAAATCACGCCGTAGTTTAACGGCTAGAGCTTATGCAGCGCCAATTCGTGTTTTTCTAGGGGTAGCAAATGACTTGCTAACGGCCGTTAACTCAGCAGAAACTTGAGCTTTGATCGCATCTTCACTTTTGAGCAGTTTAGTTAACTCTGCAATCGTTTCTTTGAGTGACTTTTGCTCAGTTTCAAGTTCTAGCTTGCTCATCTTTGTTAATCGACGAAGAGGCATATCTAAGATGTATGTAGTTTGCTCATCATTGAGTTTGAAGTCTTTCATCAACTTCTCTTTTGCTGCCGATGCATCTTCACTTGCGCGGATGATCTTGATGACCTTATCGATATCGATAATTGCTTTTAATAAACCATCTACAAGAGTTAAACGCCCTTCAGCTTTGGCTTTGCGATACTCGCTGCGGCGGCGGACAACCTCAATTCGGTGATCAATAAAGACACGAAGCAGCTCTTTAATGCCGAGAGTTTGTGGCTTGCCTTTAACAAGCGCAACTGCGTTAATAGAAAAAGCATCTTCCATCGGCGTCAAAGCGTAGAGCTGTTCAAGAACTGCCTCTGGTTCGAAGCCATTCTTAATCTCAATAACTACGTTTGTTCCGGTCTGACCATCAGTTAAATCGATGATGTCACTGATTCCTTGGATCTTCTTATTCTTAACAAGGGCTGCAATTCGCTCGACAACTTTTTCGGGTCCGATAGTAAAAGGAAGCTCTTTAATAACGATTCCCATTTTACGTGAAGTGACTTTTTCAATCTCAACGCTTGCGCGGACTTTAAATGAGCCCTTGCCTGTTGCATAAGCTTCGCGCACGCCTTCGAGGCCAACGATTTCTCCGCCGGTAGGAAAATCTGGACCTGGGACGAATTTCATCAACTGTTTAACTGTTGCAGTTGGATTTTCAATCAAATATTTAGTTGCAGCAATTACTTCGCCTAAATTGTGCGGAGCCATATTTGTGGCCATACCTACTGCGATTCCAGATCCACCATTAACAAGAAGGTTTGGGTACGCCGCTGGAAGCACCAAAGGTTCAGATAACTGTCCGTCATAGTTTGGACCAAAATCAACGGTGTCTTCATCGGCTTCAGCAACCATTGCCATTGCAGCAGTTGCAAGACGCGCTTCGGTATAACGCATTGCAGCAGGACCGGCATCAAGTGAACCAAAGTTTCCATGGCCGTCAATTAGTGGCAAGCGCATTGAAAATGATTGCGCCATACGAACTAACGCGTCATAAATTGCCCCGTCTCCGTGAGGGTGCAACTTACCCATTACTTCACCAACAACACGTGCGCTCTTTACATGTCCACGTTCGGGGCGAAGTCCCATATCGGCCATCTGATGCAAGATGCGGCGGTGTACTGGTTTTAACCCATCACGTGCATCGGGCAGCGCACGTGAATAAATTACTGAATATGCATATTCAAGAAATGATTCAGATACTTCTTTAGATACATCGATATCAACGATCTTGCCTGGAAATTCTCCAGGTTTTGGACCGACGGGTTTTTTACCCTTTGCCGCAGT
>CAIJYZ010000083.1 GCA_903825015.1 uncultured Actinomycetes bacterium | reverse complement strand
TTCCATGGCCTACGCCAATCGCCAAAGTTTGTTTCGTGCCCGCTTTCATAACCGCAATAACATTCTTTAACGCCTCTGCCGCATCTACCGCATGACCGGCGGTGCAGACTGAAACAGTGTGCCCCTCAGGACCCAGCCCTTGCGTTGCTGCAAAATTTAACTTTGGGCCAGTTGCATTTACCAAGAAGTCATACTCGATGCGACCAATTTCATTTGCGCGAGATGGGTCGGTGTATGAAACTTCAACAAAGGGATGTGCAGTTTTTGAATCACCTTCTGGATAAATGCTCTTTGCAAGAGCTTGATGAAATTCGATTCCTTTGCGCTTATAAACTGGGGCCAGTGGAAAGATAACTTGCTCTTTCTGCATCTTGCCAACGCCAACCCAGATATTTGAAGGAATCCAGTTGTAGTTTGAGTTAGGTGTGACAACAACAATCTCATTGTGTTTACCTAGTAATCTTTTTGCATGCAGTGCTGCAGTATGTCCTGCAATGCCTGCACCTAAAATAACTACGCGTGCCATTTAAAAACCTCTCCGTTGTTCGCCATTGAACACTTCAAATCAGAAAATTTAAATAGAAAACTTCAGGGCTAGCACTTACAGCGATCTTGATCAGAGACGCCAGCAAGGGCCTGCTCTACATGTTGGCCACAACCCGACCACGTAATCTTCTTACAAACAAAACAAGTAGTGCGTGAACACATCTCTAAATCTCCCTTTGTCTCTATTTAGAGAGAAAAAGTAGCATACCCCCGGGGGTATGGTCAAATACCAGTTACTTTGACTGCAGCTAGCGCAACACCAGCAACTATGACCCAAGCGATCATGCCCATAGCCATAGGTCGTGGCCCGATAGCTCGAATCGCCTTCCATCTAACACCTGAACCGAGTGCAACTAAACCTGCGCCAAGCATCAGTTTGCTAGTGAAAACTATGTCAGCAAGTAGTCGTGCATTTAGGTCAACTAAATTATGAAATGTTGCAACTGCGATGAAACCTAAAACAAAGTATGGAATAAGTGGAATCTTGGCTGAAGCAGTCTCTGTCTTACCTTGTGATGTTAACCAACGGCGATGACGGATTGATAAAACCAAAACAATTGGAGCCAATAAACAAACTCTCGCTAGCTTTACAACAATCGCATACTTGTCAGCCCCATCTCCCCATACGGATGCTGTTGCAACAACTTGGCCGACATCGTGAACAGCAGCTCCGGCCCAAGAGCCAAACTCTCTTGTATCTAAGTTGAGAGAGTGACCGATTAATGGAAGTAGAAAGATTGAAAGAGTTCCGCAGAGTGAAATTAAACCGATTGCATATGAAGTCTCTTCTTCGGTGGCGCGAGTTTGAGGACGGATAGCAGCAACTGCAGTTGCTCCGCATACTCCAAATCCAACGCCTATTAATAAGCCGAGATCTCCAGACATTTTAAATAGTTTCGACAAACCTAGAATTCCAAAGATTGTAAAACTAACGACAATTGCAACAGTGATTACACCTTTGACTCCAATTTCACGAAGTGAGGCAACGCTTACCTGTGCACCAAGTAAAGCAACTCCGATTCGCATAATTGTTTTACTTGATACTTTTGTTGCTGGGCCAGCAAAAGAAGGCCACTGAATAAAGTTGGCAACTAAGAAACCAAATGCAACACAAAGAGCCAGTGGGCTAATAGCAGATTGAAGATGATTGATTTCAAAAGCAACCGCTACAAGTGCGGCAATTAATGCAAACCCAGGAGCGTATGTTTTAACCACTTATATCCCTAACTTCACGGACCAGTTTTTCAACTGCTCAGACACTTGATCCGTAATCGTTATTTCATCATCGATATTTAAATTCTCTGGATTGACTCGGTTTGAGCCTGGTAAACGCCCGCCAGCTGCGGATACTTCATGCGCGAATTCCGCGCTTCTGCCAGTGTTTCCATCTACAGATAGTTTCGAGGCATCTATCGCAATCACAAAGTGAGAAATTTGTTGAGGCAATGCATCTTGATCTGCTGCAAACATATCGGGAATATTCTTTGCAAGTGTTGGACCGATTAATATGCCGGTCAGCGATTCAACTAAGACCGCAATCGCATAACCTTTAACTCCACCAAGTGGTGCAAGCATTCCCGCTAAAGCCTCTTTTGCATCAGTGGTTGGTGCACCATCTTTAGTAAAAGCCCAACCTGGCTCAAGTTCAGAACCTGCTTGAGCTTTTGCTTGAATTTTTCCACGCGCTACAGCACTTGTTGCAAGATCAACAACTGTTGGAGGATTCGTTGGAATTCCCGCAGCCATTGGTGAGGTAGAAAGCAAAGCTTTATTACCACCCCATGGGGGCATAACCGCTGGACCAGTGCTAAATGCTATTCCGACTAAACCACGATTGATCATTGGCCAGACATAAATACCAAGTGCACCGCAATGATTTGAACGGCCAACTCCAGCTGCTGCTATTCCATTAATCAACGCACGTTCTGAAGCAACTTCGGCAGCCTTTTGTAACTGCCAATGCCCTAAACCATCATCACCATCAAAGATAACAAGACTAGGAAGGTCGGTGACTGTCTTCAGATCTGCTTTCGGATTAATTCCACCTGCTTGTAAACGGGAAAGATAAAATGGCAGACGCATCAGTCCGTGACTTCCAATTCCCCAGCGATCACTTGCGATGATGCACCTTGCGGTTGTGGCTGCTTCTTGGGATGGGACACCGGCGGCTTCTAACAATGATTGAGCGGTATTAATTGCTGAGCCAACTTTGAGCAGGGGCATTAGTTACTGCTTTCCTTTAATGCACCCACTGCATGGGTTGCGGGTTTTGAATTAAGTACTAACTCGATATTTGAAGTAAGAATTTGATTTATTCGTAACTGGCTTTGACTGGTGATTCCTGCAACATGAGGAGTAAGAATTAAATTAGGAAGATCTTCAATTTCACCTTTAGTTGGAGGTTCCTGGGCTCGTACATCCAGTGCTGCTCCAGCAATGGTTTTTTCCTTTAATGCTGCTATTAAATCAGCTTCATTTATTACTTCACCGCGTCCAACATTTACGATAATTGCATCTGATTTCATGAGAGAAAGATTTGCTGAATTAATCAGCCCATTTGTTTCAGGAGTGGAAGGCATATGAATGCTCACTACATCGCTGCGTTTTAAAACATCTTCAAATGAAGTCAATTCGATTCCTGTGAGGTTTTTTGCATAAGGGTCGTATCCGATAACTGGGCAACCAAAACCTTTAATTAGATGAGCTGTTGCCACGCCTGTAGCGCCGCAACCAAGTAATCCCCATGTAAGCCCAGAGAGTTCGCGGCCTGGAGTGCGGACCCAACCGCCTCCATGTGTGGACTTATCATGCATTGGAATATTTCGCAGGAGTGCCAAAGCTAAACCAAGAGTTAATTCGCCGACGCTTACGGCGTTTGCACCAAGACCTGCAACTACTACAACCCCTGCGGCATCAGCGGCTTTTAAATCAATATTGTCTAGCCCGACTCCCGCACGAGCAATAACTTTTAACTTAGGTGCAGCAGCGATTACATCTGCCGTTACTTTAGTGCGGTTGCGAACAACTAGAGCGGTTACATCTTTAAGTGAACTTTTAAGTTCTTCTGGATTACTCCATAAGTCATCATTTCGAAGAATGGGAAAACTCCCTTCCAGTATTTGGAAGGGAGCGCCCCACACATCTTCAGAGATCAGAATCATTATGCAGAGATGTACAACTTCGTGAAAGTGAATTCACGGTGGCCCATTACTTCTGCCTTACAAAGTCGACCGTTAACAGTGTCATTAATGACATCCATCATCATGTCGCCAGCCTTTTCTAAGTCATATTCATAACGAAGCAAACCTGAAACATCTAGGTCGATGTGTTCACTCATTGACTTTGAAGTTTTGATATTTGCTGTCAGTTTCAACACGGGAACGATTGGGTTACCAATCACGTTTCCTTGTCCCGTTGGGAACAAGTGAATAACCGCGCCACCAGCAGCCATGAGTGTGATGCACTCTGCGGCCGCAGATGAAGAGTCCATAAAGTACAAGCCAGGCTTTGAAGTATCTGGCATTTGAGCGGGCTTTAGAACTCCAACAACTGGAACTGATCCAGTCTTAGCGATATTTCCAAGGGCTTTCTCTTCGATTGTTGTTAAACCACCTGCAATGTTGCCCTGTGTTGGCTGTGAACCAAGAAGGTTTGCACCTGTTGATTCAATGACCTTGATGTAATTGTCATAAGTGAGCTGGAACAGATCACGACAAGCATCGTCAATGCAACGATCAGCTATGAGATGTTCTCCGCCGGTAAGCTCTGAGGTTTCGCCAAAGAACACGGTTCCGCCAGCTTCAACCCAACGATCAACTGCTTGTGAAGTTGTCGGACATGATCCAAGACCCGATGTTGTATCTGATTCGCCGCACTTGATTGACATAATCATGTCGCCCATTTCAGCTTCAGTGCGAACTAGTCCTGATGCATCCTGTAAAAACATAGCTGCAACACGGCTAGCTTCTTGAATAACTTGTAGGTCACCCTTGCCTTCAATAGAAAACGCTGCAACAGGTTTCCCAGTCTTAGCAATACCGTCAGCAACTTTTTGTGTCCATTTTGGTTCAATACCGATAACTACAACAGCTGCAACGTTTGCATTCATTCCAGTACCGATGAGTGTGTCAAAAGTTAACTGAAGATCTTCGCCAAACTGTAAACGTCCAAAAGCGTGCGGTAGAGCCATCGTGCCAGGAATAACTTTTGCAACAGCTTCTGCAGCTGCATTTGAAAGATCATCGAGAGGCAAAATAATTACGTGATTGCGAATACCCATTGTGCCGTTTTCGCGGCGGTATCCCATTAAGCGCGGCTTGCTTCCCATCGATAACTCCTCATGTTGTGTGTGTGAATGTAATCGCCCTTTTTGATGGCAGCTGATGCAAGTCCGACTTTGATGCCGTACTTAATAATTGCGTCACCCTCAGCAAGATCTGTGAGTGCAAATTTATGTCCCAAAGGAATTGCGTGATTTAACACCGCCGTGCCCTCAGTTCCTTGCTTTACGGAACGACCGTTAAGTGTTCCTGGTTGCAGATCTTCCATCGCAACAGCGACATTGTCGCCATCGTGATGAAGCAGATACTGCGGTGGAGTTATTGCCATATCTACACACGCCTCTCTTCGTCTATATGGGTAGTGGTCTGACCTCTTGCGGGAGTCTAGGCCAGATGAGCGTGTTTCGTCTAGCCCTCTGCCCAAATTTCTCCAAGTGGTCTAACCTGTTGTCATGAAAAGAGAGCTTCGCTACGGAATTATCGGCGCTGGCAGCATGGGCCGCGAACATATTGAAAATATCAAAGTCATGGGTGGCGGTGCAGTAACTGCAATCAGTGACCCGCATGTGCCATCACAAGAGGCCGCTATTGCAATGGCCCCCGGTGCCAAAGTATTCAGCGATCATCGCGGCCTGCTAGAAAGCGGTTTAGTCGATGCAGTCATTGTTGCAACACCTAATGACACACATGTCCAAGTCCTAAAAGATGCCCTTGCGACAGATTTAGCTGTTTTCATTGAAAAGCCCCTTGCCACAACAGTTGAAGATTTGAAATCAATTCTGGATTGGGACGAGAAAAGAAGTGCGATGACCTGGATGGGTCTTGAATATCGTTTCATGCCTCCAGTTGCCGAAGCTATTGCACGTGCAAAAGAGGGAAATGCCGGAAAGATTCATCAAGTTTCAATTCGCGAACACCGTGAACCGTTCTATCCCAAAGTTGATAACTGGAATCGATTTGCAGAGCGCACTGGTGGAACTTTGGTTGAAAAATGTTGTCACTATTTCAACTTGATGGACATTGTTGCTGGTGAACACCCAATTCGTGTATTTGCATCGGGTGGCCAGAGCGTTAATCACTTGGATGAAAAATACGACGGTAAGCAGGCAAACATGCTTGATAACGCTTACGTTGTCTTGGAGTATGCAAATGGAGTTCGCGGAATGTTAGACCTGTGCATGTTTGGTGAAGGATCTTTTGATAAAGAAATCCTGACAATTGTTGGAGATGAAGGAAAAATCGAATCTTTCCTACCCTCACAGGTTCTCCGAGAATCCCGACGAGAAACTATTGGAAAGCTTTCTGGCTGGAAGACGGGGGCAACACGTTCTCCGGGAAGTGAGCAAAAAATTGTTCATAATTACGATGTTAAATATATGGGCCACCACTATGGTGCTTCATATATTGAGCACACGAAATTTCGTGATGCAATTTTGAATTCGACTCCTGCTGAAGTTTCATTGAAAGATGGCGTCACTAGCGTGGTTACTGGCCTTGCTGCCCATAAGAGTATTAATGAAGGCCGGGTAGTTGAAATCAAAGAGCTTTGGGGCTAGTTACCAACTGCTCCAAGGCTTGGCATGAGTATCAACGATTTCAGCTAACTGCTCTAAACGAGGAATAGATGTCTCGCGAAGTGCTTTCGGAATATCTGGAGCTCCAACAATGTCTGCCCAGACTGCACGGCCAGCAAGGAAACCACTGGCACCACCCATTGCACATGCTTTGACTGCATCATTAAAAAATGGTTGCTTTACGCCATTTGAAAGTACTACCCACGGTGAACCTATTGCCTCTGAAATTCTCTCCGCATTTTTAGTAATTAAATCCAAATCGCCTTCACCGTGAAATGGAACTTCTGCTTTATAAAGATCGGGCTTCCATGCTGCTGCTTCACGAGCAGCGATAATCAACTCTTCTTCGCGGTTAAAACTCATAGATGAATCAGTTGGTGGTTTAACAATTATTTCAATAATAGAAGGCAAACCGGAAACCTGGCATAGTTTGTTGAAATCCTCTACTAATTTGGCGCGTATATCCGGCGACTCATCATTGCGCCATAAAACAAGAAACTTCAATCCCACACTTCCGATATCCCGCATACGAATTGGATCAACATCTGGGTCAACTGCAGTATCTGTTGCCGCCCCGCCTGCTGGTCCAACTAATAAATCTGCTGCGGCTATTAGGCCACATGAATTTTTCAAAGCCTTTTGATCAATGATTGCATCAATTCCAAACTCTTGATCAACAAGCAATGCCGATGCATATGGTGATAATTCGCGCGCAACATCGACTTTAAACTGCGTTAATTGAGAATCAGGAACTGGAGTGCTCTGATGTGCTGCAAACATTCCGCGCAATGCTTCGCGCTGATCCACGGCAACCATTGCAAGTGCGCCAGATGGCCGTGCCAATTTATTTAGTGGTGCTCTCATTAGTGTGCCTCCAGGTATGCATCGAGTTCGGGGGTAGTTGGAATCATTGACTGCCCATCAAGTCCACGGCAAGAAAGTGCTGCGACCGCGTTGGCGCGGTGCATCGATTCTTGAAGTGAGTGGCCTTGAATTAGCTGTGCAACGAGTGCACCATGGAAAACATCGCCTGCGCCTAACGTGCTTGTAACTTCAACACTAAATCCTGGCGCAGAAACTAAACCTGTCTCGGGTGAAAACCCAGCACTTCCGGCAGAACCTTGTGTTGCTACAACAGTATTGCCTGCCTTCAAAGAATCATTTTCTAAAGCAATAGCTAAATCTATCCCTGGATAACGAAGAGCCATCTGACGATCGGTCGGAACAAAAAGATCCACAGTTATCGGATCAAAGCTTTCAACTCCATACCCAGCATCAAATGAAATTTGTGGACCAACGCCTCTTGAAATTCCAAGTTCTGAAAAGCGCGTTGCTCCAACGTGATCTACATGAACCCACTGTGCGTTGGCAATCAATTTCATTGCAGCAGTGTTAGCCGGGGCTTGAACCATTGGTTGTCGTGTACTTATAGCGCGAGCACTGTGTTCTTTCGAGGCAACAATCACACTACCCGCAGTTGCTGTCGTGCCAATTGATATCCCAGATGTATCAACGCCTTCTTTATGAAATATTCGAATTACTTCTCTGCCGTCCTCGTCATCACCAATAGTTCCAACAATTGCGCTTTTGAGTCCTAGCCGACTCAATGTAACTGCAGCAACAGCCGCTGGTCCGCCACCCGCACGCATAATCTCTTGGGCAATTACTCTCTCATCTTCCAATGGGTATTTATCAACTAGCGCAATGGTGTCGACAGTAATTACACCAACGCACACAGCTTGCACTGAACTCAATTGTTATCTTTCTTCTTTGCATCCGCTAAGGCTGTTGCCCGGGCGCCTGTAATATGTTGCAAAGTTAACTTTGATGCTAACTCGCCATCTCCATTTTCAATTGCAGCCAGGATCACATTATGTTCACTTCGAGAAATATCTGAACGCCCTGGAAGGCGCAGGGTAGTTTCCATGGACATTTTCATGACATCCTGCAAAACATTCAATGTTTGGTTTATAAATCGATTACCTGCGATACCAACAATAGTTAAGTGAAATTTGGCATCCAATGTCTGCAACTGTATGTAGTCAATTGGAAGAGTGGCTGTTACGGTATCGATTTGATTTAAAGTTGCCCTTAATAAGCGAATATCTTCTTTAGTCGCCTTTTGAGCTGCCCATTTTGAGGCAGGAACTTCAAGCACCTCACGAGCATCAAAAAGTTCATTCAGACCATGAGTTTTTGACATCATTGAAGCTCGAAGCTCTTGAGCAACCAAGGGCTCTTGAACAAAAGTGCCTTGGCCGTGCTTTATCTGTACAAGACCCTGCGCCTGCAATATGTGCAAAGCTTCACGCAAACTAGGGCGACTTACCTCAAGCAAGTCGGCAAGCTGACGCTCTGGTGGCAATTTGTCCCCGGGGGCTAATTTTTGGAGTTCTATGAGTTCAACCAGTTCGGTTGCAATTCGTGCAGCACGTTGAGGAGCAAGATTTGTAACCGCACTCATTATTACCCCTTAACTGCGCCAGCTGTTAAGCCGGCAATAAATGATCTCTGTGCGAAAACATACATGAGAACCATTGGAATCGATGCAACCATGATTGCAGTGAAAAGCATGCTGTAGCTAGTTGCAAACTCTCCGCGAAAATCAATCAAAGTAAGCGGCAAAGTCTTTTTATCCAGCTCATTGATGAGCATCAAAGGATAAAGCAGGTCGTTCCAGTCAATTACGAAGAGGAAAATTGAAGTTGCTCCAATAGCTGGACGTGCCAATGGCATTGCAATTGAACGATATACACGCCAATGATTTGCGCCATCAATGCTAGCAACCTCAAATAGTTCTTTTGGAAGGTCTTTAAAGAATGCAGAGATTATGAATACTGATATCGGTAAAGTAAGCGCAACATTTACAAGGATCAAGCCGTATAAAGAGTTATTCAAATGTAATTTTGTGAACAAAGTAAAAATAGGAATGATATTTACTTGGCCGGGAATAGCTAGACCGATTGAAAACATTGCAAACAAGACTTTGCCCGTGATGGTTATCGAGCGGGCAATTGCATATGCAACCATGCTCGCCAAAATAATTGTGAATAGAACTGAGAAGACCGAAACAAATACTGAGTTTTTAAATGGGATCCAAACGCTGCCAGTATCTACAAGAGTACGAAAATTATTTAGATTCCAGTGCTGGGGCAAAGCCAAAGGTTTTGTATAAATCTCGACATCTGATTTAAATGAACCAAGAACAACGATTGAGCTTGGCACTAATACTGCCGCAGCATAAATAGCGAGCATCGAGTTCTTAAAAATCTTATAGATCATTTCTTGGTCCCGTCATTGGTGCGAAGAACGCGACGTTGTAACCAAGTCACAAGCATCACCGTAAGAACCAGGAAGATAGTTTGTGCTGCTGCGTAACCAAATTTGTAACCGACAAAGGCAGTGTTATAAACCATGGTTACTAATAAATCTGATGAGTTAAGTGGTCCGCCTTGTGTCATTGCATAAATTAAATCAAAAGCCCTAAAAGTCTGAATCGTTGTGTAGGCCACAACAACTGCAGTTGTTGGAAGGGCCATTGGCCACGTAACATTTTTAAATTGTTGCCAGCGAGTGGCGCCATCTACATCTGCTGCTTCATAAAGTTCAGCGGGAATTTGTTGTAAACCTGCAACATAGATAACAACCATCTGCCCGGTATGGAACCAAATTTGTGTGACGGCAACTGCATACAGTGAGTATTTGGAGTCACCTAACCAGTTAAGGGCAAGGTTATCTAAACCAATAGCCTTCAGCGTTGCATTAATAAATCCATAATTAGGGTCATAAAGGAAAGTCCAAATAAGCCCAACAGAAACCGACGAAAGAATCGTTGGAAAGAAATAGACGGTTCGCAAAAAGATATTCGTTTTTGTATTTTTCGTAAGAAAAGTAGCGAACAAGAGCGCAAAGCCTGTTTGGAGGACAACAACAATTATTGTGAACCTGACGTTGTTACCTAAGACTTTCATAAAGAGATCATCATCAGTGAGCAAGTGAATGAAGTTCTTTAAGCCAATGAATTCGGGTTTAGTTACCCCATCCCATCGCTGCGTTGAATACAACAGATTAGATAACGCTGGGTAAAGATATAGAAAGGAGTACAAAATAATTGCAGGGGCTGCCATGAGCCAGAGAATCTTTGAGTCTCTGGCTTTCTTTCTTTTAGGCGCACCAGCGGCACCCTTGCCACGATTAGCAAGGGTGCCCTGGATGCGAGTTAGAGAACTAACTTATTTACTCCTTTAAGAGGTAAGACCCTGTTTGATGGTCTTTGATGTATCAGTCAACGTCTTTGTAACGTCTGCGCCACCAGTGATTGCGATCAAAGCATCCTCAAGTGGGTTACGTACGTTGTTAACGTTGTTGAACAAGAAGCGTGGTGCTAGAAGTAGCTTCTTGCCCATGATGTCTGAAGTGTTCAATAGATCAATATTGGCTGAATAGTCAACGTTGATAATTGAAACATGCTGTGATGTTCCAACGGCATATGCCTGAGCATTTTCGGCCTGAGCCAAGAATGAGATAAATGCTGCAGCAATTTTCTGATCTGTAGAAGATGCTTTTGCATTAACACTCAAGATAAATGTGTTGTTTGTGATTCCCTGATACAAAGGCTTTGCGTCAGTTGTAATCAGTGACATCATCTTCATCTTTCCAGACATTGCTGGGTTGAGCTTTGTAACTGTGCTCATACCAAATGTTCCAGTTGGATAAATAGCAGCCTTTCCAGCAGCAAAGTCAGCTGGTGCAACAGTGTCGTTGTAACCAGTTGGGTTTGCTGGGAAGCAGCCTGCATCTGCCATTGCCTTGTACTTATTAGCCATTTCAACGAACCAAGGTTCGGTCAAATCAGCTTTTCCAGTATCAATTGCGGTGATTCGAGCAGTTAATGTAGCTAGGTCTGGTGCTGAGTTCATCAGGAATGAGTTGATGATCTGACCTGCATTACCGCGAGTTGCACCTGGCCAAGCAAATGGAATAAATCCAGCAGCTTTAGCAGTCTTGCAGAAAGCAAGAGTTTGCGTCCAAGTTGTCGGAACTTTCCAGTTGTTCTTAGCAAACATCTCTGAGTTATAGAGAGGGTTGTTAAATAGTGATTGGTACGGAAGTCCGTATACACGGCCGTTTACTGTGCCAGGTGTAAGTGCTGATGCAATTACATTCTGCCTCATGAAACGTTGGTTCGACATATCTGCAAGCAATCCACCTGCATAGAATTGATTGAACTGTCCGCCACGGCTAGTTACAAATACTGCGGCCTTTTTGTTGGCGCTAATTTT
This sequence comes from uncultured Actinomycetes bacterium, assembly GCA_903825015.1. Lineage (GTDB taxonomy): Bacteria > Actinomycetota > Actinomycetes > Nanopelagicales > Nanopelagicaceae > Planktophila. The sequence continues at coordinate 516 of CAIJYZ010000083.1, read as the reverse complement.
TGCAAATGCCAAGTTGGTGTAATCAACAGAGTTCATGATTACCTGATTGACGTGAGTTCCTGGATTGGCAGCTTCGAACTTATCGATGATGCTTTGTAGAACTACCTTGTCCTCTGGGCGCCAGTGGTGGAATTCAATGGTTCCATCTGGTGCGCTTGACGCAGCAACAGGTTGAGCATTAGTTGAACCAAGGCGAACTCGCTGCCATGTCAACTTGCCGTTCGATCCTTGAGTACAAATAAGTGATGTTGTCTTTTGTCCAGTGCTTACGCCTTCAGTTGTACATTTCTTGCCGAAAGTAGGTGCATCTTCAGCATGTGCAACCGCAAGTGGAGTAATTACAAGTGCCGTAGCAACTACTGCAATTACACCAGAACGGAGTGAAGCAAAGGTCATTAGTCCTTTAGTTTTCATTTTTATCCTTGCTTTCCGAGGGTTTGATTGTTGTTTACCATTCTGTGAGGGGTATCCCTAACATCTTTGCCATCTGGCGTATGCCTGGTCGCACATCGATCC
>CAIJYZ010000082.1 GCA_903825015.1 uncultured Actinomycetes bacterium | reverse complement strand
GTGGGGGTCGAACCCACACTGGGAGGATTTTAAGTCCTCTGCCTCTGCCATTGGGCTATCGGGGCCACGTGTAACAACGGAGGTAAATCTACCCTGCTTTTCTAGTTACTTATTCCAGCTAAAGAGCGGGCAATTCCATCCAAGATATCTGATTCTGATGCCACAAATTCACTGGCCCCAGTGGCTTTCATGATTTCAGAAAGCACCAATGCACCCGCCGGAATTACATCGACTCGACCAGGGTGCATATAGCCAAGGGATAAACGTTCGTCGCGGGTTTTAGTTAGAAACATATGTGATGCTTCATGAACTTGTTTGGCACTAATGCGAGACAAATGAATTGCATAACGATCATATTCAGACAAGTTCAACGCCGCAGCGGCAACCGTAGTTGCGGTACCTGCAACAGCAATTAAAGTTTTAGCTTTGGTGATTGGAACAATACTGGCTGCTTTTGCAATTGCTTCTTCAATATCGGCGCGAGCTGCATCTATTTGCGCGGGTAGTGCTGGATCATTTTCGAAGTGGCGTTCAGTCATTCGAACACAGCCAATATTGACAGACTTAGCGGCTTCTACTGTTGAAGTTCCAAAGACAAACTCAGTTGATCCACCACCAATATCAACGACAAGAAATGGACCATCCGATGGATGAAGATCCTGAATTGCGCCAGCAAAAGAAAGTGCGGCCTCTTCTTCTCCGCTAATTACTTCAGGTTCGATTCCTAATCGCTCGCGAACTCCATCAACAAATAAATGGCGGTTAGTTGCATCTCGCGTCGCACTTGTTGCACAGAAGCGAATCTTTTGAACTCCGCGCTTTGCAATTTCGGCGGCGAATTTATCTACTGCTGCCAATGTGCGCTCGATTGCATCAGGATGGAACTGGCCGGTTTCATCAACGCCTTGGCCTAATCGAACGATTTCCATCGTGCGCAGAACTTCGCGAAAATTATCGCCTTCGATATCTGCGATTAACAAACGAATTGAGTTAGTACCGCAATCAATAGCTGCTACTCGCATGGATTGCCTTCCCACCACTTAGGCAGTTTTGCTAACGCTTCATCGCCCAGTGGATTTACATCTGGTCCAGCAGAAAGCGAGTGTGCGACAAGGGAATGTAGGCATTTCACGCGAGTGGGCATTCCACCGGCAGATACATCTTCAACTTCCGGAACATCAATGCCCAACGCTGATCGAGCAGCGATGTAATCATCATGGGCTGCGTGATACGCCCCTGCTAGTGCAGCATCGGTTTCAAGGCGTTCGTTCATCTCGCCCATTAACCCAGTTGTTTCAAGGGTAGAAATAACGGCAGTTAATCGTGGACAGGTTGCGTAGTAAAAAGTTGGAAATGGTGTGCCGTCACCAAGGCGTGGTGGTGTTTCAACTACTGCTGGTTTTCCGCAAGGGCAGCGATATGCGATTGCATGAACATCTCGAGGCGTGCGTCCCAGCTGTGTTTGAATGCAATCAAGATCGGCTTGAGTTACTTCGCGCAATGCATCAACCTGTCTCGCTAATAGATGCGATTAATCGTGAATACCAAGGTTGACCATCGGTTAAAGAGTTTGCAACTTTATTTGTCTGCACGGCATCAGATGTGGTGCCATCTTCAGTAACAATGTATTGACGCTCTCCTGGCAAAACAAAGTGCAGACGTTCGCGCGCCTGTGACTTTACATATTCAGGGTCTTGCCACAAAAGAAGTTCTTGACGAGCAGCATCCAAAGCCTTGTGATCTGTTGCTAATTGCGCATTAAGTGCACTGATCTGTGCGCGTTGCGTGAAATAGTGTTTTACGGGAGGCGCAATGGCTAGAGCTAATATAAAAAATATTACCCATAGCGCCAATGCACGCCCCGAACTACGCCGACGCCTGAAACTTAATTGTCGACGGCCCACAAAACCACTTATGCCTTAAAGCGTGGAAAAGCTTCACGGCCGGCGTAACGTGCGCCTTCCTGTAGCTCTTCTTCAATGCGTAGAAGTTGGTTGTACTTTGCAACGCGCTCAGTACGTGCTGGTGCACCGGTCTTAATCTGTCCGCAGTTAAGTGCAACGGCCAAATCAGCAATCGTTGTATCTTCTGTTTCACCTGAACGGTGGCTCATCATGGAGCGATAGTTAGCGCGATGTGCCATTTCTACTGCGTCAATTGTCTCTGTAAGAGTTCCGATTTGATTGACCTTAACAAGCAGGGCATTTGCAGTTCCGCCTGCGATTCCGCGGGCAAGACGCTCTGGGTTTGTAACAAATAGATCATCGCCAACGATTTGAATCCGTGAGCCAAGAACCTTAGTCATCTCAGTCCAGCCGGCCCAGTCTTCTTCATTCAAAGGGTCTTCGATTGAAACGATTGGGTATGCATCAACTAGAGATGTGTAATACGCAATCATTTCAGCCGATGTCTTTGATGCGCCTTCAAATGTGTACTTACCATTGTCATGGAACTCAGTTGCAGCAACATCCATCGCAAGTGCGATTTGTGTACCTGGCTTGTATCCCGCAATTTCAATCGCTTCAAGGATTAAATCAAGTGCTGCACGGTTGCTTTCAAGATTTGGAGCAAAGCCACCTTCATCGCCAACAGATGTTGCGAGGCCGCGCTTTTTAAGAACTGATTTAAGTGCGTGGTAGATCTCTGCGCCCCAGCGAAGTGATTCGCGAAATGTTGGTGCACCAATCGGCGCAATCATGAACTCCTGAATATCAACGTTTGTATCTGCATGTGCGCCACCATTGAGAATGTTCATCATTGGAACTGGAAGCACATGTGCATTTGGTCCACCTAGGTAGCGGAACAAGGAAAGATCTGCAGATTCGGCAGATGCTTTAGCAACAGCTAAAGACGCACCTAGAATTGCATTTGCACCCATACGTGATTTGTTTTTTGTTCCATCAAGGGCGATCATCGCCGCATCAACTAAACGCTGGTCTTGTGCATCAAAGCCGATAATCTCTGGAGCGATCTCGTCATTAACAAATGCAATCGCTTTTTCAACACCTTTTCCTAGATAGCGGGTTCCGCCATCGCGAAGCTCTGAAGCTTCAAATGCACCTGTGGATGCACCACTTGGAACCGCGGCACGTGCTTGAGTTCCATCTTCTAATTGGATTTCGACTTCAACCGTTGGATTTCCACGGGAGTCAAGAATTTCACGGGCTCCGAGAGCTTCGATTATTGCCATTAGCGTTTCTCCTTCATCACTTCATCAGCTGTGTGCAGGTGAGACCTCAACGCTGAAATCGCACTACTTTTTCTATTTTCCTTGGGTAATCCTACCCTGCCTCAATGGCACTTACTTGTTCGCTTAATTTCATTGCCTCTTTACGCAGGGCTGATTCGGCATCAATGCCATTGGCATGAGCCCAAGCAATTACGGCAAGCAAAGCCTGGCCCACTGCGCCTTCATCAGCATCGCCGGCAATATCGGCAGTAACTGGGGTATGAAGATTAACGTTGTATTTCTCGGCTCGATATAAAAGTTTTTCGATTAATGGCAGAGCTGGTTGGGACATTGCGATTCCATCAAGAGCTGACGTACGCCCCTTTTCATTCTTCTTTATCTCTTCCCAGTTTTGTAAGACTTCTGCTGAATCACGTACCTCTACACCGGCAAATACATGGGGGTGGCGACGAATTAATTTATCTGCAATTCCTTCGGCAACATCTTCAATTGAAAATGGATCAGTTGGATGTTCTTGGGCAATGCGTGCATGAAAATAAACCTGAAGCAAAACATCACCAAGCTCTTCTCGCATGTCAGTGCGGTCTGCACCGGCCACCGCATCAACAAATTCATATGACTCTTCCAATAAATACTTAAGAAGTGATTCATGAGTTTGCTCGGCATCCCATGGACACCCACCTGGGGAACGCAGTTGGTTCATAACTTCAACTAATCGTTGAAGTTGTGAACCCTGCGACATCTTTAAATATTTACTTAGTTGCTGGTGTTACGGCTGAGCTAGCTGAATCTGAAGCAACAACATCTGCAACAGTTGCATCCCACTTGCCATAACGTGGATTGACAGTTACGCCCAGCTCATTGGCCTTTGCAACAACCAACTTCTGAATCTGAGTTCCGAGATCTGTCTGCAAAACTCCAGATGCTGTTAATGCCGCACTAATCTTGTCTGAAAGTGAGATTGCTTCGATGTATTGATCGAAATCATTTGGCGCAATACCCGCACCTACAAGTGCGTTAGGTAGCGATGCTTCGCCACCAACTTGAGTAAGAATTGATTGTCGACGTGTGTCGATTTCAGCCTTAGAAATTGAGAGCTTCAGCTCTTTACCAACTTCGCGTAGAAGAACTGTTAAAAGGTGAAAACGAAGTTGCCCACGGTTAAGCGCTTCTCCCGTTTCAAGTTGCATGGATGAAGTGTCGACGCCTTGGCGTGCGGCAAGAATTGCATCGATGCTGCCTTGTACGGTTGCTTGAGAAATCTTGATGCTACCTACAGTTGCTGCACTTCCAACTTGAGAACATCCAGTTATTAGGAGTGTGCTTACAACGGCGACTATGGCCAGAATCTTCTTCACTATGAACTCGCTTTCGGTGGTTCGCATAATTGGTTAACAGCCTCCACGACCCAGGCTAGAAGAGAAGTATCCACTATCGAAGGCATGTTCTGAGACGGATTCCATGCGGAGCCTTTAGATAATGCAACTAAAACGGTGCTAATTGCTGGTTTATAGAGTGAGCCAGGATACAAACGTGACAAGCGCAACTGTCTGGACTCAGGCAAAGTTAAGGGAGCCAATCGAAGGAATTTTCCCTGTATGACTACTTCAGTTAATTTGGCCAACTTTGCTTGCGCGCGCAATTGAGCAACGCCAAGAAGTGCAACGGCTTCCTCTGGTAAATCTCCGAAGCGATCGATGAGCTCTGCACGTATCGCTTCGACATCAGTTGGATTTTTCACATCAGCTAAGCGACGGTACAAATCAAGTCTTAATCGCTCTCCTGGCACGTATTCACTTGAAAGATGAGCATTGATTGGAATTTCAACTTTACATTCTGAAATTTTTTCCTCAGTTTCAATTATCCCCTGCTTGTAATCCTGAACTGCTTCACCAACCATGCGCATATACAAATCAAAACCTACATCGGCGATATGTCCTGATTGTTCACCACCAAGTAAATTTCCAGCCCCACGAATCTCTAAATCTTTGAGCGCTACGCGCATGCCCGAACCTAGTTCGGTATTTGCCGCAATTGTTGTTAAACGATCATGAGCAAGTTCAGATAGCGGCTGATCTGCTGGATAAAGGAAATAAGCGTAAGCACGTTCTCTGCCTCGGCCTACTCGTCCACGCAACTGATGCAGTTGAGATAATCCAAACATATCGGCGCGTTCGACAATTAAAGTATTTGCATTTTGAATATCGAGTCCGCTTTCGACAATTGTTGTACAAACAAGTACGTCAAAGTCACGGTTCCAAAAAGCCAGGATCACATCTTCAAGTGAACCTTCACTCATCTGGCCATGTGCAACGCGAATTCGTGCTTCTGGAACTAACTCCTGTAAACGTGATGCCGCGCGGTCAATACTTTCTACACGGTTATGCAAGTAAAAGATCTGGCCATCGCGTAAAAGTTCGCGGTGAATAGCAGCAGTAATTTGCGCTTCTTCAGCAGGGCCGACGTAAGTAAGAATCGGGTGGCGCTCTTCTGGTGGTGTCGTGATGGTAGACATTTCACGAATTCCAGTAACAGCCATCTCTAACGTGCGTGGAATAGGCGTTGCTGACATTGCCAGTACATCTACGGTGGTCCGAAGCTTTTTTAGTGATTCTTTTTGCTCAACACCAAAGCGTTGCTCTTCATCGACAATAACCAGGCCAAGATCTTTGAACTGCACGTCATTTGAAAGAATTCGATGCGTTCCAATGATCACGTCAATGGATCCTGCGGCTAGGCCTGCCAAAGTTTCTTTACCCTCTTTAGCAGTGTTAAATCGTGATAGTCCAGCAACCTTTAATGGAAAACCTGCATACCGTTCGGCAAATGTTTTACTGTGTTGCTGCACCAATAACGTTGTTGGCACAAGAACTGCAACTTGCTTTCCATCTTGCACCGCTTTAAATGCTGCTCGAATCGCGATCTCTGTTTTTCCATAACCGACATCGCCGCAAATAATGCGATCCATCGGATAAGGACGTTCCATGTCAGCTTTAACATCGTTAATAGTTGAAAGTTGATCAGGGGTTTCAATGTATGAAAATGAGTCTTCAAGTTCGCGTTGCCATGGTGTATCCGGTGAAAATGCAAAGCCAGGAGAACTTGTGCGGGCTGCATACAAGCGGATTAATTCACCTGCGATTTGGCGGACCGCCTTACGGGCGCGGCCCTTAGCTTTTTGCCATTCGCCACTGCCGATTCGGTGGACTGTAGGCGTTTCACCGCCTACATACTTACTTACTTGCTCAAGCGCATCGGTTGGTACAAAAATTCGATCGCCCGGTTGGCCGCGTTTAGCTGGTGCATATTCAATAATTAAATATTCACGCGTCACACCGCTGACCGTGCGTTCGAGTAATTCAACGTAGCGACCGATGCCATGTTGTTCGTGAACTACAAAATCACCAAACTTGAGTTCAAGAGGGTCGATCGCTTTTTTACGCTTAGTTGGCATTCGTTCTGAATCTTTAACACTTCCCTTGCTACCCGTAAGGTCGCGCTCAGTCATAAAGAAAATCTGTTCGGACACACTTTCAAATCCATGCGCGATTGCAGAGGTTGTTAAATGAACCGTTGATTTTGTAGGTACAGCAAGTAATCTTTCGCTCACTTGTACTGGCAGATCTGCGCCACGGAATATCCCGGCATAACGTTCGAGCATTCCATGCCCGTGCGTTGCAAAGACCACTGTGAAATGCGATTGCACTGCGCTGCGCAATTGCTCGATTGTGCGCTCAATATCTCCACGCATTGGATCAATCGCGTTGTAATCAAGGAACTCAGTGTCTTCGGCTAAGTCACTTCCAAATGGCGAAAGTGATCCAAGGGCGATTTTATGTTCAATGATTTCATCCATAAGTTCAGACCAGGACATATATGTTCCAGATCCATCGTGGATTGGAGCGACTGCACCGTGAGCAGCGTTGCTCCATGATGCATTCAAGAACTCTTCATTGGTGGCCAGTAAGTCTGCGGCCCTGGATTTGATTCGCTCTTCATCGATAAAAATTACTTGGGTGTTTGTTGGCATGCGAGCTATCAGTGTTTGCGTGTCATCTACCAGCAAAGGAATCAAGGACTCCATACCTTCAAAAACTATACCTTCACTAATTTTTTCAAGGAGTTCGGCTGCTGCAGGTAATGAATCTTTAATCTCAAGTGCGCGGTGTTTAATTTCTTTGGAAATGAGTAGTTCACGACACGGATAGATTTCAATTGTTCCCACAACGGGTTTGAATGTGCGTTGGTCGGCGACTTCAAAGTAACTCATATCTTCAATCTCATCGCCAAAAAAATCGATTCGAATTGGATAATCATTGAGAGGCAGAAATAAATCAACGATTCCACCGCGCACCGCAAACTCACCGCGGCGTTCTACTAAATCTGTACGGGTATAAGCAAGTGATGAAAGATGGCGAACTAGCTCATCAAGTGATTGCTCTTTGCCAATTTCAAGCTGTAGCAAATCACCTTTACCAAGGGATGCAATGATGCGGTGAATCGCACCACGTACAGGTGTTACTACTATTGGAAACGTCGACTGCGGTTTTTCTAATTCATAAAGCGTTTGAATTCGTTTTGCAACAGTGTCACTGCGCGGACTTAGACGTTCGTGAGGCAGGGTTTCCCAGGCTGGAAACTCCAAAACATTGCTATGTAGTTCGCGAAGTTCATTGACTAAATCTTCAGCGCTACGGCTTGAACTTGTAATAACAAGCAGCGGCCGATCCTCTGAGCGCCTTGCAAGTAAGAATGGATATAACGGCAGTGGTGCCACGATATGAGATGCACTGTTAGTCGCAGGCAGCAGTGAAATTAGACCTCGCACTGCACACCTCCTTGTAAACGCCGCAAGGCCCCGTTCCCAAAAGGGAGGGGGCTAATGGCCTTAAGTGTAATTTGTTCGCAGCACCTTCGGCGACCTGAGAGGATTGCCCAATGGAATCGAGCGGATTTGGCGGTGCAGTTGCAGCAGATGATGCTGCCCTTCGTAGCGATGTCCGCAAGCTCGGCGATTTACTTGGCCAAACTTTGGTGCGTCAAGAGGGCCCAGAACTTCTTGCCCTAGTAGAAAAAGTACGTAAAGCAGTTCGTGAAGGTGAAGGCGTAGAACTCCTAGCTTCGCTTTCTGTAGAAGATTCAGTGCAGTTAGTACGTGCTTTTAGTACATATTTCAACTTGGCAAATGTTGCGGAACAAGTTCACCGTGCTCGCGTTTTGGCCGATGCACGTGCTGAAGGCGGCTCATGGTTGGCACGCGCAGTAGATAAAATTGAAGCAGCGCTACAAGCACAAACGCCTGGACATGAGTTAAGTAGCGAAGAGATTTCGCAATGGATTAATGAAATGTCAGTACGTCCGGTTTTCACAGCGCACCCAACTGAAGCTGCACGACGTTCTGTCTTAAGCAAGATGGGTCGAGTTGCAGATCTTCTTGATGATTCTCGCAATCCTTCACAAGGTGAACGTTTGGCTGAAACAATTGATTTGCTGTGGCAGACCGACGAACTTCGCGTTGGTCAACCTGAACCACTTGATGAAGCTATGAACGCGCTTTATTACCTCGATGATTTGTTCCGTCAGACAGTTCCAGAAGTTCTTAATGATTTCGCCCGCGAAATGAAGCGAATTGATGTCGTAGTTCCTGTTACTTCACGCCCTCTATCTTTTGGCAGTTGGATTGGTGGAGACCGCGACGGAAATCCAAATGTAACTGCGCAAGTAACGACCGATGCAATGGTGCTACAAGTCGGCCATGCAATCCGCGTAACGATTGATGCGATGAATTCTCTGCGCCAAATGCTTTCAATTTCTACCCGCATCATTGGCGCAACACCTGAACTATCTGCCTCCGTTGAACAGGATTTAAAGCACATCACCGAGTTTGAACCACGCTTCTTACGTCTTAACGCCCAAGAGCCATATCGCTTAAAGGCAACGGCAATCGTGCACCGCCTGGCGCTAACACGCGATCGCCACGCAAAAGGTGCTGCACATATAGATCACCGGGATTATTCGGATACCGCCGAACTTATTAAAGATTTAACATTGATGCGTGATTCACTCTTTGCACATAAAGGTGAACTCATTGCTACTGGCCTACTTGAGCGCACAATTCGCACGGTTGCAGCTTTTGGAATTACTCACGCAACTATGGATATCCGCGAGCACTCTGATGCGCACCATCACGTGTTGGCGCAGGCCACAGGCGTTGCTGGCTACATTGAACAATCTCACGATGAAAAGTTTGAAATCCTTACGGCATTGTTAGCTTCAGATGCTAATTTAAATATCACTGGTCTAGATTCTGCAGGTCAAAAAACGATTGATACCTTCTTTGCAATCGCAGATCTTATTGATCGTTTTGGCTCTCAAGCGATTGAAACGTATATCATCTCGATGACTAAGGGTGCAGACGATCTCATCGCAGCCGTTGTTATTGCCCAACAGGCCGGCCTTGTGAATCTTGCTAATAAAAAAGCACGCATTGGTTTTGCGCCTCTACTTGAAACCGTCGCTGAACTTCGAGCTGCCGGTGAGATTCTTGAAAAACTATTAAGTAACCCCGCCTACCGTTCACTTGTTGAACTTCGTGGAGATGTGCAAGAAGTTATGTTGGGTTATTCAGATTCCAATAAAGATGCCGGTATTGCAACGAGCCAGTGGGAAATCCATCGCGCACAACGCTCATTGCGTGATGTTGCAATGAAATACGGCGTCAAGCTGCGCTTATTCCATGGTCGTGGTGGTTCAGTGGGTCGCGGTGGTGGACCTACATATGAAGCCCTTGTTGCACTTCCTTGGGGATCAGTTGATGGACAAATCAAAATGACTGAACAAGGTGAAGTTATTAGCGACAAATATTCGCTGGCATCACTTGCTCGTGAAAACGTTGAATTAACTTTAGCTGCTTCGTTAGAAGCTACCGTTCTAAATCGTGGGCCTCGCCAATCAGTTGAAGATTTAGCAAGCTGGAATAACTGCATGCAGTTAATAAGCGATAATTCATTTACTTCTTATCGCGCACTAGTTGATCATCCAGATCTTCCTAATTATTTCTATGCATCAACTCCCGTTGAACAGTTAGGAAATCTCTTCCTGGGTTCACGTCCATCCCGCCGACCAGATGCATCGGCCGGTCTTGGTTCATTACGTGCGATTCCTTGGGTATTTGGTTGGACTCAATCACGTCAGATTGTCCCCGGTTGGTTTGGCGTTGGTTCAGGTCTAAAGGCTGCGCGCGAAGCTGGAAACAGCGAAGTATTAAAGACGATGCTGGGTGAATGGCACTTCTTCCATACATTTATTAGCAACGTTGAAATGACTTTAGCTAAAACAGATTTAGTCCTTGCTCGTCGTTATGTTGAAGCACTTGTTCCCAAAGAACTTCACCATTTCTTAGACCAGATTGAAGCTGAATTTGATTTAACTGTTGCTGAGATTTTGATGCTTACTGGAAAGAAATCAGTCCTTGGTGATCAAGAGATTTTGGCCCGAACTCTGCAGGTACGCGATGCTTATCTTTCACCGATTCACTTGCTGCAAATCAACCTACTGAAGCGAGTTCGTGAAGCTGGCGATTCAGCCGATCCAATTTTGCGCCGTGCATTGCTGCTAACTATTAATGGCGTTGCCGCAGGTCTTCGAAATACAGGTTGATTCTTAAGAGTTGTAACGTGTTTGAGTTCGCTCTAAACCCTCGGTAATCAAAGACTCAACCACATCTGCACCACGAACAATAAATTCGCCAAGATCTTTTTGTTCAATCTTTGAAAAAGCTTTTAATACAAAGTCTGCTGGCTCTTGTTCACCCATTGGTCGCCCGATTCCAAGGCGCACACGGTAATACTCAGCGGTGCCAAAGGCCGAGGTCATTGATTTCAATCCATTGTGGCCGTTGTCACCACCAGCAATTTTCGTTCGGATTGCAGCAAATGGAATATCGAGTTCGTCATGCAGCGCGATAATCTTTTGGGGTTCTACTGAATAAAAATTAGCAAGGGCCTTAATCGGTCCGCCGGTTTCATTCATAAATGATTGTGATTTAGCAACAATTACTGGATGCGCATCAATGCCAACGCCTAACTTAAAGGCTGCGATATGAGTGCGGGATTTGTGTGAAGATAATTTAACGTTATGGCGTCGAACTAATTCATCGATCACCATTTGCCCTACATTGTGACGGGTGGCAGCGTATTTATCACCTGGATTACCCAGGCCCACTACCAACCACGTCATAACGATAAGCGTAAGGGTTAAGCGTCTGTTGCTGGTGCTGCTGCCTCAGTCGCTGCTGGGGCCGCTGCTGCATCATCAGTTGATGCTGTTGCCTTTTCTGACAAGTGAACAACGATTGTCTTTGCATCTGATTCGAGTTCAGTGCCTGCAGGAAGCTTCACATCTGATGCGTAACGAGACTCACCTGAGTGCATGCCCTGAATATCTACTTCTAGGAAGCTTGGAATTGCTGATGCATCAACACGAACTTCAATTGTGTTGTGAACATGCTCGAGGATTCCATCACGATCGTGCTCGCCGACTGCATGCACAGGAACTGAAACAACAACCTTTTCGCCGCGACGAACAAGAACTAGGTCGACGTGCTCAAGAATCTGCTTAAGGGGATCGCGAACGATTGCCTTTGGAAGTGTGAGTTCAGATTTTCCATCAATCATGATGTCAAGCAGAACGTTTGACTGCTTTAGTGCAACGCCTAGTTCGCGTGCAGGAAGTGTGATGTGTTGTGGCTTTTCACCGTGGCCGTAGATAACGGCAGGAACCAAGCCATCGCGACGTGCACGACGTGATGCGCCCTTACCAAATTCGGTACGACGTACGCCGTTGATGCTGATTTCTGCCATTTTAATCTCCTCTAGGAATCTTTCGGTTGCTTCACAAAAGTCCCAGCAGGATTACTAACCCACACCGTCGATTACGGAAGTAAAT
>CAIJYZ010000081.1 GCA_903825015.1 uncultured Actinomycetes bacterium | reverse complement strand
TTGTGCTTTCCGCGAAGAAGAACGGCAGCATGTGTTGCAAGACGGCCCAAGACCACATCTTGTGCATCGATGATGTGCCACTTACGGACTGCATCACCGGCTTTTGGACTGTATGTACGCACGCTATTGCCTACCTTCTGATTCGTTGATAACTACTGAGCCTCTTTTTCGGAGGCAGAGGATTAGGGTACCCGTACGCGCCAGATGGGTCAAAATGGCGCTTTTAATGCTCAAAAATAGGCTCAGGGCTCTCGAAGACCTGGCCATCTTTGCCAAAGACCAAGAAGCGAGTGAAACCACGGGTGAACCAGCGATCATGGGTCACCGTTATCACCGTTCCTTCATAACGATCAAGGGCGGTTTCTAAACTTTCAGCACTTGCTAGATCTAAATTATCTGTCGGCTCATCGAGAAGCAGCAAAGTTGAGCCCGAGAGCTCAAGCAAGAGAACTTGAAAACGCGCCTGCTGACCACCAGAGAGAGATGCAAAGCGTTGCTCGGCCTGTTGATCTATTTCATATTTACGTAGCGCGCTTTTTGCTGGACCTAACTGCAGTGAGTACATCTGCCAGAGAATTTCCAGCAAACTTTGGGATTCAAACTCTGGATGTGAATGGGTCTGGGCGAAATATCCAATCTCAACGCGGGCACCGATTTTAAAATTACCAGAGTATTTAACTGTGGAATCCCCTGAAATTAATCGCAAAAAGTGAGACTTACCTGTTCCGTTTTTACCAAGAACAGCAATGCGATCGCCAAAGAAAACTTCAAAGTTAAATGGTTGAGTTAAGCCCTCAAGAACCAGGTTTTCAAAAGTCAGCGCTCGCAAGCCTGTACGCCCACCTCGTAAACCAACTTGAACATCTTGCTCAATAGGTGGTGCTTGCGGCGGTCCTACATCTTGAAACTTCTTAAGTCGCGTCTGCATCGCATGATACTTACTTGCCATATCCGGACTTATGGCCGCTTGCACTTGAAGAGTGCGAACCAAATCCTTAAGTCGTTGGTGCTCTTGCTCCCAACGCAATAAGACTTCAGCAAAGCGGGCATTTCTAGCCTTACGTGCATCGTGCCAAGTTGAAAACTTTCCACCGTGCACCCACGTTGTGTTACCAGTTGCCCCTTGTTCAAGAGTTACGATTCGATTGGCTGTATTTTCTAGCAGTTCACGATCATGGCTAATAAATAAAACGGTTTTCTTGGTAGATGTTATAACTTCTTCAAGCCAACGTTTGGATGGAACATCCAAGTAATTATCTGGCTCATCAAGAAGTAACGTCTCATCAGGGCCTTCAAGGAGTGCGGTAAGAACTAACTTCTTTTGCTCTCCACCCGAGAGTGTATTTACTTCACGTTTTGACACATCATCAAAGGATTTGCCTAAGGCGCTAGTGCAACATACATCCCAGATGACTTCGTATTCATAGCCACCGACATCGCCCCATTCGATAATTGCTTGGGCGTAAGCCATTTGCGATTTTTCTGTATCTTTTTCATGCATCAAAGTTTCAGTTCTTTCAACGTTTTCTGCGGCATCACGGATTCTTTTCGGAGCAACAGATAAAAGCATTTGACGAACAGTTGTGTGGTCGCGTACGGATCCGATGAATTGGCGCATAACGCCAAGTCCACCGGAAATGGAGACTTGTCCTGAATCAGGTTGAAGATCCCCACTAATCATGCGAAATAAAGTTGTCTTACCCGAACCATTGGCACCAATGAGTGCGACCTTGGCGCCATCACCGACTCTAAAACTCACATCGTTTAAAAGCACTCGCCCATCTGAGAGCGTGTAATCAACTCCGCTTACATCAATATGGCCCATTAGCTGTTCATAGTTTCTTGCGGGTAATCGATCTGACGCAAAGTTAGGCCTCTAGATGGAAAAACTAGAGAGTCCGAGATGCGCTCTCGATTTTCTAGCGTAGCTGCAATCCAATCCGTACCGAAGCGACCTTCGGCCACACATACGGCCGCACCTACAAGGTTACGAACCATGGAATAGCAAAATGAATCGGCAGCAAGTTCGGCGATTAATAATCCTTGACCATCTCGAATCCAATCGAAGCGAACTAGGTTTCGAACCGTTGTACTACCTTCACGAAATTTACAATAAGCGGCAAAATCATGTTCGCCCACTAATAAGGCGCTGGCAGCATTGAGAAGATCAACATCTAAGGTGCGATACCAAGGCGTAATGTCAAAGCGATTGAGCGGTGGAACTGGGCGATTGCCATCGATTATTTTGTAGGTGTAATACCTACGTATCGCTGAAAAACGAGCATGAAAAGCTTCGGGTGCAATGGCAACGTTATCAATGCGAATATCTTCATCGAGCATGCGATTTAACTTAAAAGCTAATTCATCCAAATTCGTAACATCAGGGACATCGACATGAATTACTTGACCAGTGGCATGCACTCCTGCATCGGTTCGACCACCAACGATTGTTTCAACTTTGCTCTGAGTAATTGTAGAAAGCGCAGTTTCGAACTCTTCTTGAACCGTGCGGCGATCAGGTTGTTTCGCCCATCCAAAATAATTTGTGCCGTCATAGGCTAAATCAATCTTTAAACGAAGAAACCCACTCTCAGGGTAGAGAGTGGGTTCCGTCATGAGAATTATTTCTAAGGTTTTTAAACTTAGTTATCTTTCTCAGTTAATACTTAAATTACTGCCATAGGTGCGTTGTCACCCTTGCGAGGACCGACCTTAGTAATGCGTGTATATCCACCATTACGTGTCGCAAAGCGAGGACCGATTACAGTGAAAAGTGTATGTACAACACTCTTATTTGAAATCTGAGCCATGACCTGACGACGTGCTGGAAGATCACCCTTCTTAGCGAAAGTAATTAACTTTTCAGCTAATGGGCGTAGGCGCTTAGCCTTTGCCTCG
>CAIJYZ010000080.1 GCA_903825015.1 uncultured Actinomycetes bacterium | reverse complement strand
ACTGCGATCTTCCATGTGGTGTTTACGATCCAGCCCAAGCAAAGATTGAGGCTCTTTCAGTAAAGGCATGCATGGAAAAGTACGCAGCAAATACAGATGCAGATTTCCGATCACGCTCAGTTGCAATTAAAGAGGAGCGCTCACATCAAGTGAAGGAACATCTCTGGGTTTTGTGGACTGATTATTTCAAGGCCCCTCACTTCGAGGCATACCCACAGTTGCACTCACTTTTCAATGAGGCGACAAAGCTTGCAGGTGCTGCAGGCACAAAGGGAACTCAAGATGTTGCAGTTGCAGATAGTTTGATTGCAAAGATTGATGAAATCGCAGAGATTTTTTGGGCAACCAAGAAAGCTTAGTTAACACCATTTAGGAAATTAGAGATTGCGCGGCGGTGCGGGCGAGGAATGAAACTCGCTCCACCGCCGATCTTTTTATCATCGCAGCCGCAACTTGGCGCTCACCCTCATAGACTTCACATTCAAATGTTAATTCTCGGTTCTCAACCTCAATACATCGCGATAATCCTCGAAGTTCGGCGCCAATTGAAGCTGGAGTTAATGTAATCATTTCAAAACTAATAGGGATAGTTGTCTCTTCTGGTTCTAGATACTCATCCATTGAAATAATTGCTGCGTGCTCCATCAAACTCATAATGTGCGATTGAGAAACTATCGGCAAATCACCGATTCCCATCGCAACTGAAGTGTCACCGGCGCGAACTGCCATAACCGTTAATCCAACGGTTCCTATGACTTCTTCGGCGGGTTTCATGATTTATAACCTACCTGCTTAACCCTTAACTATTGGGATTATCGCCATCATTAAGATATCGAATTTCTTCAGTATGTTCGATAGTAACTTCTCGGTGTTCAACCTGACCAAACTCATCAATCTCAATAGAGATCTCAGTCATACTAAATTGCGTTACAACTTCGGTAAATGCGCCGGTCATCTGTCCATGAATTTGGCTAAAAATTGAATCATGTAGTTCTTGCGGTGCTTCTTCATTACAAGTTCGTCGCAAGACCTCTTGAATTAATGAATGAATCTGGCGTTCATGTGCTAATTCGGCTTCGCATGCAGGGCATTGAGAAACGTGCATTTCAAGGCTTGCGAGCTGTGGTGCTCCGATATTTCCTTCAATGAGCAGAACAAAGGAGTTCAGAATCTCATTACATTGCGGTATAAAGTTCAAACTCATGCGTCTGCCTCCTGATCATCAGGTACAGCCGATGCCGCAGAAGGCTTGGCCTTAACGCTATAACCAAGTTCGCTTGCATACTCTGTTAACCGTTCGCGCAGCTGTTTTCTTCCCCGGTGCAACCGTGACATCACCGTTCCTGCAGGAACCCCCACAATTTCTGCGATTTCTTTATATGAAAAACCTTCGACATCGGCTAAATAGACGGCGATGCGAAACTCCTCTGGAATTTCCTGAAGCGCGCGTTTGATATCGCTATCTGGCAGGTTTTCAAGGGCTTCGACTTCAGCGGATTTTCCTTGATCACTTGTATGCGAAGCGGCATCGGCCAACTGCCAATCTTCGATCTCTCCGCCAGATAATTGTGGACGACGTTGATCTTTTCGATAAGTATTAATAAATGTTGTAGTTAAAACGCGATACAACCATGCCTTTAAATTAGTTCCGGCTTCAAATTGGTGAAATGAAGCGAAGGCTTTTAAATATGTATCTTGAACTAAATCTTTGGCATCTTCGGGGTTTTTTGTATATCGAAGAGCAGCTGCATATAACTGGTTTGTGAATGCAAGAGCATCTCGCTCAAAGCGGACGGCACGATCCGCTGAGCTCTCTTTAACTAATTCAGTCGATGTCATTGAAGCGCCAAGATTATCGTTAAAAGAGTGTCTCTGGCTCGCCCAAATCAATGGCCTGCGTAAGTCCTTTGCCATTATTGGCCACAGAGTTAACTGCCGATGAAACTGGGTGGGCCACCACGATTGATTCAGGGGATTTTACAATCATTAGATTGCGCAGGGCCTGCACCTCTTTGTTCTCAGAATCTAGCCAGGAATCCCAACGATCGTGCGGCAGAAATACCGGCATCCGACTATGAATCGTTGCTAGCTCACCTTGAGCTTCTTGCGTAATGATTGATGCACTTTCGATCACTTCGCCAGTTGGTGTTCGCCAGCTGCTCCAAATTCCAGCAATTGGTAACTGCCTGCCATCACGTGCAGTGATATAGAAAGCCTGCTTTGGTCGGTACTGGCCTAAAGCAGTTGCCCATTCGTAATATCCCTCTGCAGGAATTAAACAACGACGCAATTTGAATGCAACGCGAAAGGTTGGTTTTTCATGAACACTTTCACTTCGCGCATTTATTGCCCGAGATTGTGAAGCTTTAGCCTCGCCCAAATCATGTAGCCATGGTGCGATTAAACCCCATGAGACGGTTGCTAAATCTCGAGCGGGTCGACCCAAATCTTTTGAAGCCGACCTAACGATGTAGATCGGATTTGTAGGTGCGATATTCCAATTCACTGGGATCGACTGAGCAGGTGAATTACCTGTAACTTCAAACTGCTCCATTAGTTCGCGCATATCTGCACTTTGCGCATAACGACCACACATAAGCAAAGGATAAGCGTAAAACGAGGAGATTGTTCTCCGCGATAGACTTAACCGATGATGAATAACAACGCACACTGGCCCGCGCTCTTTCGCGGCAAAAAGCCGGTAGAGCTCTCCGTTGTAATTCCTGGATCAAAATCAGTTACTAACCGCGCACTTATCTTGGCTGCCCAAAGTGATTCTGAGACGATTCTGCGGCGACCACTTGTTTCACGTGATAGCGAACTTATGGTTGCAGGTCTACGCGCACTTGGAATCACAATTACCGAGAGCTTCGCAAACGTTAACGGCGTTGAAGAACTGCAGTGGACGATTACCCCCGCACCATTGCGTGGTGAAGTAAAAGTAGATGTCGGAAATGCAGGAACCGTAATGCGTTTCTTGCCACCTCTTGCAGCTCTTGCAACTGGTGATGTCGAATTTGATGGCGATCCACGTTCGTATGAACGTCCACTCGGGCCAGTAATTAAAGCGCTAGAAGAACTGGGTATTTCAATCGATCATGATGGTCGCTATAGCTTGCCAATGAAGTTGCACGGCACAGGAAATATTCCTGGCGGAGAATTAACAATTGATGCCAGCGCCTCCAGCCAATTTTTATCAGCGCTATTACTGGTTGCACCAAGTTTTGACAGTGGGATTGTTGCAACGCATAAGGGTGGTTCATTACCGTCGATGCCGCATATTGAAATGACCGTCGATATGTTGCGTGATTTTGGCGCACATGTTGATGTAGATGTAGCTGCTCAATCATGGAGCGTTAAGCCTGGAAAGCTCCACGGCAAAAATATTGTTATCGAACCTGATCTCTCTAACGCAGCGCCATTTCTATCAATTGCGATGGTCTGTGGTGGAAGTGTGACCATCGCTGATTGGCCGAAAAAGACGACGCAGCCTGGCGATCAATTGCGAGGCATTCTTACGGCGATGGGAGCCCAAGTTTCTATTAATGATCATGGATTAACTCTCACTGGAACTGGGGTGATTCATGGAATCGATATTGATTTACACGATGTTGGTGAATTGACACCATCAATTGCCGCGCTAGCGGCTTTAGCTGATTCACCTTCACATCTTCGCGGAATCGCGCACCTTCGTTTGCATGAAACTGACCGATTGGCTGCATTAACACGTGAAATTAATGCCCTTGGAGGAAACGTGGTTGAAGAAGAGAGTGCGTTGCATATAACTCCCGCACCATTACATAAGGGTGTTTTTCACACATATGATGATCATCGATTGGCAACAGCTGGTGCAGTTATTGGATTAGTGGTGCCAGATATCGAAGTTGAAAATATTGCTACTACTAGAAAAACTCTGCCAGATTTTCCTGGACTATGGAGTTCTCTTCTTGAATAAGAAAGAGTTTGGCTTATGAGTCCGCGTGAATACGATGAATCTGATGCCCGAATCCGGCCATCACGCAGTACTCGTCCCCGAAGTAAAGATCGCCCTAGTCATTCAGAGGCAATTTCTGCATTAGTAACCACAGTCGATCGTGGGCGTCAAACATGCATCACCGACGAAGGCACCATTATTACTGCGATGCGCGCACGCGAACTTGGACCGAAATCAGTTGTGGTGGGTGATCGAGTTTTAATAGTGGGAGATGTGACGGGCAACGAAGGAAGTTTGGCTCGCATTGTTTCTGTTAATGAACGACGTAACTCATTAAGTCGAACTGTTGATGATGCAGCACAAGTAGAACGCACTATCGTTGCCAACATCGACCAGTTAGTAATAGTGGTTGCGGCATTTAATCCCGAACCACGTCGTGGATTGATTGATCGCTTTTTAGTGTCAGCTTTTACTGAAGGAATTACTCCCAAATTAGTTGTGACTAAAACTGATTTAGGTGAAGTTCCAGAGTTCCTAGCTGAATATGCAAAATTAGGTGTTCAAATTTTGCACACTGCAATCAAAAGTGATTCGCGCGAAAAGGATTTAATTGCTCTGCATGAAATGCTTTCAGGAAAAATCTCGGTCCTCGTTGGTCATTCTGGAGTTGGAAAATCAACGCTAATTAATGCATTGGTACCTGATGCGGATCGCTTAACCGGTGATGTCAACGCTTCCACAGGCCGCGGCCGCCATACGTCATCAAGTGCAATTGCACTACCCCTTGATACAAGTGATGGATGGATTATTGATACACCAGGAATCCGCGCCTTTGGTTTGTCGCATATAGATGTCAATCGAATCGTCGATGCCTTTACAGATTTATCTCTTGTAGCAGCGACTTGCTTGTCGAACTGCTCGCATGCAGAAAGCTCCTGCAAACTTGACGCTTGGGCCGCCCCTCATGGGGTTGTTGATCCAGAGCGCATGGCGAGGTTAATGAGTCTTCGCTCTTTGTTATCAGTCAAAGACCAAGCAGTTTTTGTGCCAGAGGATTAGTATTCAATCATTGAGAGTTTGATTAATAATTTAAGCGAGGAATAGCGGACTATGAGCGAGAGTAAATACGCCGAAGATTTAGCGCTGGCACACCTTTTGGCTGATATCGCCGATTCAATCTCACTCGATCGTTATCAATCCTTAGATTTAATAATCACTACAAAGCCCGATAACACCCCCGTCACAGATGCTGATCGGGCAGTAGAAACTGCCATTCGCCAAGCGTTAGCAACGCATCGCCCCGATGATGGTTTGTTGGGTGAAGAGTTTGGAAGTGACATCACCGGAGCTAAGCGTTACTGGGTTATAGATCCAATCGATGGAACTAAGAATTTTATGCGTGGAGTCCCAACGTGGGCCACTCTTATCGCACTTGTTGAAGTTGCCGATGATGGAACACAGGAAGTAGTAGTCGGTGTTGCGAGTTCGCCAGCTCTTGCCCGCCGTTGGCATGCATCATGTTGTGCTGGAGCATTCGTAAATTTCAACGGTTCAACGCGAAAAATTTCGGTTTCGCAGGTTTCGGCAATGAGTGATGCATCAGTGGCATATTCAGATTTTGTCGGCTTTGATTCACGTCTTGCCGCTTTTAACTCAATTCTTAAAAATGCATGGCGTACACGGGGAATGGGTGATTTTTGGTCGCACATGCTGGTTGCCGAAGGTGCTGTGGATATAGCAATCGAACCAACTCTTGCGGTGTGGGATATGGCAGCTTTAGACATAATTGTTCGAGAAGCAGGTGGAACATTCACTAACACTGCAGGTGAAGCCGGGCCATTTGGTGGAAGTGGAGTTTCAACTAATAAAGCAATACACAAGACACTCATTCAAGCGTTGAATGCTTAGGTTCTTAGCAAAGGAAAATTAAGAATGGCCACAGATTCACCTTTGGAACCGCTAACGCTTTCTATCGAGGGAATGACTTGTTCTGCATGCGTCAACACAGTTGAGCGGGCCCTTAACAACCTTGATGGCGTACGTGCCACTGTAAATTTTGCAACTGAGACCGCGCATATTTTGGCTCCAGCAGATTTTGATGTGAAAGAGCTTATTAAAACCGTTGATAAAGCTGGCTATAAAGCCTCAACTGCTCGCGATGCTCAATCTGTAACTTTACATAGTAAGAAATCTGCCCGAGCGCTCTTATTCGCTTTTATCTTCACTGTTCCAGCGGTAACAATTTCAATGGTTATGAGTTGGCATCATCGCATTGATATGTGGATCATTAGTCAATTAGATTCATTTGGAATTGCACGGCCACTGTATTCAGCAACGGCATGGTTGGTTATTGCATTGAGTGCACCAGTTGTATTAATAGTCGCCTGGCCAATTCATCGTGCAGCATTACGAAATTTGAAACACCCAACAATGGATAATTTAATTTCCCTTGGTTCGATCGCAGCCTTTACCTGGTCAATCTATGCAAATTCAACGGGTGAAGGAGATGTCTATACCGAAGTGGCAGCAGGTGTTGTTTTCTTTGTAATCCTTGGACGTTTTTTGGAAACTCGGGCTAAAGCCCGCGCGGGTGCAGCGCTTACATCCTTATTAGTTTTAGGTAGCAAAGAAGTGACAATTGTTCGCGGGGGATTTCCACTAATTGTTCCCATCGAACAACTGCAAATTGGTGATGAGTTTGAGGTTCGCCCGGGTGATCGCGTAGCTACTGACGGAATTGTAGTTTCGGGCGAGAGCGCCGTTGATAATTCAATGCTCACGGGTGAGACTAAGCCCGTTGATGTTCGCCCAGGTTCACAGGTAATTGGTGCATCAGTCAATCACAACGGCCGCTTAATTGTGCGTGCTACACGTGTTGGTAGTGATACTGAACTTGCCCGAATAACAGCAATGGTTATTAGCGCGCAGGGAAGCAAAGCACCGATTCAGCGCTTAGCCGACAAAATTAGTTCGATATTCGTACCAATCGTTACCTTGATCGCGATAGGCACTTTTGCTGGATGGTATTACACAGGTTCCACTCTCACGCGATCCATCTCAGTTGCCATTACAGTCTTAGTAATCGCCTGTCCGTGTGCACTCGGGTTGGCAACACCTGTTGCCCTACTTGTTGCATCGGGCCGCGGCGCACAGCGCGGAATAGTTTTACGAGAGCCACGTGTACTTGAAGTCGCACGAAATGTTGACACAGTTGTTTTCGATAAGACTGGAACATTGACGCAGGGCGTGATGAAGGTTCAAAACGCTTTTATTTCAACAGCGGCCGGATCAGTTTTAGGAACATCGTATGCGCCATTAGTAAATGAAGTTACAGTCCTATCGTCGGCCAATGCTCTTGAATCTGCAAACTCACATCCTGTAGCAATTGCCATTTCACGTTACGCACTAGGCGAAGGAGCAAAAAACTTAGTTGCAACTGAATTCTCTATTACCCCTGGATCAGGAGCTGCAGGTCGTGTGAACCTTGGAAGTCAGTCTCCAGTTGTGTTAATAGGTTCACCCGATGCTGTTGCACATAGCTGCACTGATTTTCATCCAGAGATTAAATTGGCCATTGCAGCAGGACAATCACAGGGTTTAACTGTTTCAGTATTAGCTTGGGATGGAGTCGCACTCGCTGTTTTTGCAGTTGGTGATCAACTTAAATCGGATGCGGCCGAGACAGTTTCGACTTTGAAAACAATGGGAATCACACCATGGCTTGTTACAGGTGATAGTGCAGAAGTTGCAGCATCAGTAGCGATGACTGTTGGCATAGATAGTGCTCATGTTGTTTCTGCCGCTCGTCCGGAAACAAAGTTGGAGATCGTTGAACGCTTAAAAAGCGAAGGTCGATGTGTATTAATGATTGGTGATGGAATCAATGATGCTGCAGCGTTAACAGCGGCAGATTTATCTATGGCAATGGGAACTGGCACTGATACTGCAATCTCTTCAGCCGATATCACTTTGATGAACACAGGTTTGGGAAGTGTTATTTCAGCGCTCAAACTTGCAAAGAAAACACTGAAGATCATCCGCTTAAACATGGGTTGGGCGCTCATTTATAACGTCATTGGTATTCCAATTGCAGCCCTTGGCTGGTTGCAGCCAATCTATGCGGCGGCGGCAATGGCCTTGTCATCTCTCTTCGTTGTTACGAACTCTCTGCGCATCAAGTAAATTCCGTAACCGACGCTAGAAATCGCCTTAATTTAGGTTTTCGTCGCTTTCCGGTTAATGGAATTTAATGCTCCATTGGGCGTGCACTAAATAAAAAATCTCGCTCCGGGGAACCCGAAACGAGATTTTCTTACTTTCGTGCGTAGTAGCGGGGGCAGGATTTGAACCTACGACCTCTGGGTTATGAGCCCAGCGAGCTACCGAGCTGCTCCACCCCGCGTCGGTGAAGCAATCTTATGTCCATCAATAGACAAAGACCAAATCCATGCAATTACCCGCATGGATTTGGTCTTTATCGTTACACCCAAATATTTATTCGATGTGAATTACTTCTTAGTTTGCGCATTGATTGCAGAATCAAGTGCTGATTTCAATCGCTTCTGTGCTTTGTCATAAGCGGCGAAATCACCCTTTGCAAGTGCAGCTAAACCATCTGAATATGCCTGCTTAGCACTGGCAAGTGCATTAGCAAGTGATGCATTAGTTGTACCCGTTGTACCGGTCGAAGTTCCAGTAGATGTTGCAGTACCAGAGTTTCCACCAAATACTTGATCGAGTGCACCCTTTAAAGTGTCGTCATAACCAATTTGATCTCCAAAAGAAACGAGAACTTTTTGCAACAATGGATACGACGCGGTGTTTGCAGTGGCACGAACATAAACTGGTTGTACGTATAACAATCCGCCGCCGACAGGAAGTGTCAATAAGTTTCCTAATACAACATCTGATCCACCTTGGCGAAGAAGTGACAACGAGTTTGCGACTTCTGGTTTAGCTTCAAAGTTGGAAGCTACCTGCGACGGTCCGGCAACGTTTGTGCTTCGTGGAAGTTGAAGGACTGTGATCTTGCCGTAGTTTGGACCCGCATCAGAGTTAACAACTGCAAATGCAGATAAGTTTTCACGGCCACCACGTGGAACGAATGGTGTGGTCAGTGCAAACTCTGGCTTTGTCTCTCCAGGCATTTGTAGAGTTAAGTAATATGGAGGCTGAGCACCAGCGTTGGCACCAAAGGTTGATGGGTCACGTGGTACGCGCCAGAAATCTTGGCCGCCGTAAAAGGCTGCAGCAGTTTGTACGTGATACGAAGAGAGAATTTCACGTTGAACACGGAACATGTCCTCTGGGTAGCGAATGTGCTCCAGAAGCGCCTTTGAGATCTTGCTCTTAGGCTGAACTGTTCCAGGGAAAGCTTTGCTCCATGTAGCTAATACAGGATCTTTGGTATCCCACTGATACAAAGTGACCGTTCCATCGTAGGCATCAACTGTTGCCTTTACGGAGTTACGGATGTAGTTAATATTTTGATTTCCTTGCGCAGTTACAGAAGTTGAATTTGAAGTTAATGCATCTGATGTTGCACTTGAAAGTGAAGTCTGCTTTGAATATGGGTAGCCAGCACTTGTTGTATATCCATCAATGATCCAGAGGATTTTTCCATCGACGAGAGCTGGGTATGGATCTCCATCAAGTGTCAGCCAAGGAGCAACCTTTGCGACGCGATCACGTGGGCTTCGGTTGTAAAGGATTTTGGAATCCTTATTAATTAGGGAAGAAAGAAGGATTCGTTGTTCTTGATACTTGAGCGCAAAAACAATCTTGTTGACGAGTGAACCTACTGGGACACCTCCAGTGCCTGAATAAGTTACGTTCTTTTGGCCGTTAGCTGAGGCATCATCCGGGTAATCGAATTCAACAGGGGTATCTGTTTTAACACCGCCGATGATTGAGTAATCAGGAACATTCTCGCCAAAATAAACACGCGGTTCAAAAGTTCCTAGACCCTTAGTTGGTGGCAAATCTCCAACAGCAAAAGATGGCTTTCCATCAGCATCACGTGCATTTCCAAATGCTGCTACAAAACCAAATCCATGCGTGTAAACCAAGTGATCGTTAATCCAGTTACGAGATGGATTACCGGCAATATTTAATTCACGGACAGCAACGACGGTGTCACGTTTAACGCCATTTACCGTATAACGATCAATATCTAGTGATTCTGGAAAAGTGTAATAAGGCTTGATCTGCTGCAATTGGCGGAAAGTTGCTGAGATTACATTGGGATCCATCAAGCGGATATTTGAAATCGTTGCGGCATCTTTTGTGAGTTGCCCCGCAGAAGTTGTAAGTGTTGCTTGATAGTCACTAACAGTTACATCGTTAAGTCCATATGCAGTGCGAGTTGCATCGATATTGCGTTGAATGTATGGGGCTTCCTTCGATGACTCGCTTGGCTTTACTTGGAACTGTTGAATCGCACCTGGGTAAATTCCAGCAATCAAAACTGAAGAAACAACCAGAAGCGCTGTTCCGGCTGCTGGTAGGACCCATGAGCGACGAACGATATTTGCAAAAAATAGTAGTGCGCACACCACTGCGATTGCAGCGAGAATCGCTTTCGCCGGAAGAGTTGCGTTTACATCTGTATATGTAAGACCTGTTATCAACTTACTTTCTTTGAGTGCTAAGTGATAGCGATCAAACCAATATGCAACTGCCTTCATTAAAACAACGCCGCCCAGAAGGACTGATAATTGAACTCGTGCGGCAACGGTCGTGCGATCATCTTGTACCTGGAGGCGGATTCCGCCGTATAAGTAGTGAACAATTGAGGAGGCAATGATTGCGAGAACTAAAGTTGAAATTCCCCACGCAATAATGGTCTGCCAGAACGGCAATCTAAATGCGAAGAAAGAGATATCCATGTTGAACTGAGGGTCTTTAACTCCAAAATCAGTCGAGTTCTTAAAGAGCAACCATGTTTCCCACATCGCTGAACCCGATGTTCCTGCAAAGTAGAAAAGTCCAACAGCTAGAGCTGTTACAACCCAGCGCTTAATTGGTTCAATCTGTGCACGGTAGCGCTCGAGATTGTCGGCTTCAATCGAAAGTGGAACATAGAGTGGACGTCGCTTGTAAGCGATGATGATATTGAGTAGAACGATAAAAGAGGTGAGTAATCCAGCGGCGATAAAAAGATAAATTTTGGTTGCGAGAACAGTCGTCCAGACCGAGGTGAAAGCTACTGATTTGTACCAAAGCCAGTCGGCGTAAAAACCACTAAGTGAAAGAAATGCACCTGATAGCAGAGCCAAGATTCCAATTGTTAATGCAAGAGGACTACGGCGGCCTTTGAAATTAAACTGCGGGGTTACGTTACTCATCATGGCCATACGCTAGCGCAATGTGAGTGCTGCTTCATTGTCGAAAAGAGTGATCAAGTAAGGCAGCGAGATAGAAAAACAGGTTTTGTCTTACTTATTGAGCGCGAGAACAGCCTCATTGAGTGTGGAGACAATAACTACCTTGATCCCATCAGGGGTATGTGCGATCTCTTGGCGATTACCGAAAGGGGCCAAGAAGAGCGTGGCACCGGCTTTTTGCGCCGCCCGAATCTTCTCATTGATGCCACCGATCGCGCCGACTTTGCCATCTGTTGAAATCGTTCCGGTACCAGCCACATGGCGACCACGAAGTAAATCATTTTCCGTCAGGAGTTCTATGACACCTATTGCAAAAATCATTCCACCACTTGGACCGCCAGTCTTCTTAACATCAAAAGTGATGTTCTTAATGTGAAGTTGATCAGCTGAGATTCCATATTCAGGATGTAAACGTAAGAATGAAAGGGCCGCGGTTGTCGCAGAGTCCTGTGAATTAGTCATGTCGGCTTTAGCTTGTTTGCTTTCAGATTCTTGCGTTGTGCCATCGGGATAAATCGCTGCTCGTGGATAAACGGCTTCATCGGCCTTTAGCCATGAGTACACAATCTCTGGTCCGATGAGCCAAGTATTGGGGTTTGTGACGCGTATAGACATCAAATCTAAACGGCCGGTTGCGGGGAATGACTTTTGATTCTTAACCGTAATAATCTTGTCGAAAATATTTTGTGCCTGCCCTGGTAACACGATGGCAAATGGCAAAGGCGCAACTAGAGCAAGCGCAGTAAAAATGGTGAGAAGAATTAAAACTATGCGAGGAAGCGGTGAAAAGCGCACGATCTTAAGTAGAGGTTCTACTTATGGTTTCTTAAGAAATGGATTGTCATCATATGAATCGCTGGCAGGATCTGGTTTGATCAACTGAGTTCGATTCTGTGTTGGAGCTTCAGGCTGAGTTGAATTGGGTTGATTGATTTGTGATTGTGAAGACTCAGCGGCGACATCGCGAGCCTGCGAATCACGAAGTGAATCTTGAAAACGTTGGAATTGACCAACAGAGCGTTGTGTCTCTTGCTGGAATTTTCCTTGAAACTTTGTAACCCATAAAACATAGAGAAGCGCGCCAGCAAGACCCAAGGCAGGAACGACCCACCAGATGAGTGCAAGAAAGGAGCTCGACATAGGGCAATCCTATCGTCAGCAGGCATGCAGCGCTAAACGGGGCAAAATCAACCATAACTTTGGGGAAGAAATCAGATGGCTATCTGGTTACAGCACTGGGAGGATTTATACATGTCGCCATTTGGTTTTACACCGGAAAGTTCTGATGACCCTGAGAAAAATAAAGATGGGGAATCGGTTGATTTCGCGGCCATGATGGCGCAAATGCAGCAACAGATTCAACAACAGTTTTCTGCCTTAGGAATGAGCGCGCCGGGTTTTACTCAATCCACTGAAGCTCTTCCTAAGAATATAGTTAGAGATACTGCAAAGAAATTTGTGACAGCGAAAGGTTCTGCTCCAATTGGTGCTAACGATGTAGCAAAAATTGTAGAGGCGTTTTCAATCGCTGAACTGTGGCTCAATGAAGCGACATTTTTCCCGCAATCAACTGCACTTGGTAATCCAGCCATGGCACGCACTGATTGGGTTGATACAACACTTTCCGGATGGCAGATCTCTGTTGAGCCATTGGCAATTGGTTTAGCAAGTGCAATCTCTGAACTGCTCAATAACGCAACAGGTGAGGCAGATCAGAGTGAAGTTGAAGGCGCGATGCAGATTCCGGTCGGCATGATTGCAACACTTCTTCGCTCCTTCATCGGCTCATTAATCGCCACTCAATTGGGTCAATCCATCGGCGGTCTAGCGGCAAATGTGACCGGAACCCACGATGTTGGTTTGCCACTAGTAGAGCCGGTTTTTCCATCTCTTGTTCCGCAAAACATTGAAGAGTGGGGCCAAGATCTTAATATTCCAATGGATGAAGTGCGTATTTTTCATGCACTTCGCGAAAGCGCGCTAGCTCGGCTTTTTGCTTATAACCCTTGGCTGGTTTCATATATTCGCTCAGCAATTTCTGAGTATGGCAAAGGTATTCACATTGATATCGATGCGATTCAACGTCAAGCGCAAGATGTTTTTGATGCAGCATCACAGGACGGAAAAGAGTTCGATCCAACTAATCCTGAAAGCTTCAACATCGCGTTGAATGAAGGGATATTTACACCGGAAGAAACTCCAGCACAACGTCAAGCTCTTACGAAGTTAGAAACCGTTCTCGCACTTATTGATGGTTGGAGTGATGACGTCGTTGCACTTGCTGCGGGAGATCGCTTACCAAATCTTGTTGCGTTACAAGAAACTTTGCGCAGGCGTCGTGCAACTTCTGCACCAGCTCAACAGTTATTCGCAACGATGTTTGGATTGCAAGTATCACCAAAGCTTGCACGTGAAGCTTCAGGTTTTTGGAAGGCAGTGCGCGATGCGAAAGATATCGAAGCACGAGATCGAATTTGGAGTGGCATCTTGCCAACTTCAGAAGATTTGCTAACTCCGCAGAGCTATTTATCGAGCATTGAAATACCAGACGATTTATCTGGTCTAGAAAACTAATTCTTACATGGTATTTCTTTGAACCGTTGAGGATTGAATTCATGTGGCTTTGATTTAAGGCCAAATACTCCACAGATAGAAAAGCGAACTCCCCGGCCGCTAATTCTGTATCAGCCTTCCCCTTGCTGATATAGAACAGTTTTCCGAGGAGTTCGTAGTCGTAACGTAAATGTATTTGGCTCGAGAATCAACTGAAAGACACTTTGACACAACCTATTTTTCTCCTGTAATGGAGTTTTTTACGGCGGCGATTTCATGGTGATTTACTCGAATTGCAGGCTTTCCAGAAGGCGGCAGCCAGCATTTAAATTTCTTAAAATAGTTCCGCAATGTGGGTTATCAGGCAATGTTGGTTACAGGAGAAAATCTCTCAACACTTAGTTGAGCCTCGGCCGATTGATGACCAGTCCGAGATACCGTGACCGTTATGAATTCCGATCGCCCAAACTTTGAAGAGCTTGGTGGGGAAGCAACTCTGCCTGGAATCAATGAGGGCGAGATTATTGTGATCCGCTCTACTCGGCGAAAGAAAAATATTTCTGCTTACCGTCAGGGCGGTCGTATCGTGGTCTCAATTCCTGCCCGTATGAGCAAGGCCGATGAACGGGCGATGGTTCCAGAGATGGTCGCCAAAATTCGAGCCCAAGAGGCAGCTATAACTATGAGCGAGGCGGGCTTAGCTGAACGGATAGATGAGCTTCTAGTGGAATTAGCCCCAGAGATTGCTCTACGCCCAGCCAGCGTTGCCTGGCGTGCCATGCGCGAGCGCTGGGGCTCTTGCACCAGTGTTGATCGAACTATTCGAATATCGGATCGACTCAAAGGTGCCCCTAGCTATGCCTTGGACTATGTGCTCTTCCATGAGGCGATCCATCTCCAGCATTTTGACCATGGCATGGCCTTCAAGGAGCTTTTAGCTCGTTTTCCAAAGGCTGAACAAGCCAGCGCCTATCTTGATGGATATGAGGCGGCGGAAACTGCGCTCGCAGCTCCTGAAGTGCTGAAGAAACTCCTTAACGCCCTGTAGTTAGCCCCCTTAAGGCTTAAAAAATTTGCACACAACCGCGCCTGTTTACGCTTATTTGAGCGTGTCGAGGGGTATCGTCATGCTTAACAGAACGCTCGCCCCGCACGGGGAGCAACTCCCGCGGGATTGCAAGCGTCGATTGGAGGACAAGACAATGACAGTAGAGACATACAAAGGTGACGCTTACTGTGTTAAGTGCAAAGAGAAGCGTGATTTCGAGGGAACCGTAAAGGTCTCAGACTCAGGTCGTCGCATGGCACAGGGCATATGCCCAGTGTGTGGCACCAAGGTCAATCGCATCCTTGGCAAAGCACAGTAATTAAATTTCGCTCACCATTAATTTTACTTCAATGAATTTTCATCGGAGCTAGATTAAAAAAGGTGTGAGCGTCTAGCGTTAAAGGAAACCCCCGGCTCCAATTGGAGTTGGGGGTTTTCGCTTTCTTTTTGGTCTTGCGATGGATTAACCGAAAGTTTCTTGCCGGAAAGTTTCTTGCCGGAAAGCTTCTTGCTGCAGTGTGTGAGACTAAATAGCGCTAAGTAATAACCATTGAGCCCACTCCACAGAATTCCTACTCCCAGAACTCTCTCCGCCGATATTGAGTGAATCTTCGCCCATGAATACTCAATTAATTCCAGAACGGCCGCATTCTCTTAGCGAATCACAACTGCCATCCAAAATTATGCCAAAGAAAGATATCTTCCCACGGCTTAAGAATGGAATCTATATAAGTTCGATGATCTCAGCAAATGAGAATTCAATTACGGTGGCGACTTCAACTTATGGAGTTCAGATCAGTTACACAAATGCCCGAATAATCATTGAACAGTTTACAGGGATTTTGAGTGCAGTTGAGATAGCACAGAAACTTAATATTCCTATTACAACAATTGAAACAGTAATTAAAGAGCTACTCGATGCAAATTTTATTGATACACAACGCAACTCCATCAAACTTAACAATCGATTTCATTCTTCAATAGCATCTCGAGCTTTGCATACGGAAGACCAAAGTAATGATGCTGCATTTAGCCAGTTACAAAAGCGTTTAGCCCCAGAGTTGAGTTACACAACTTGGCTAGCGGGAGTCCTTGACGGTGGAGTTGAAGTAATGACATCACGGCAAAACTTCGGAATTGAAATTATAGGAAACTCAAGAATGGCCACCCTTTTGTATTCAATTCTGTTAGCTAGTGGTGTAACAAATACAAGAATTTCGCTTCCCGCTTCCTACAAACATCCAACAGTTGTCGATAGTGATTTAGGCTCTGGGACACTACGGACAACCGACCTAGGTCTGAATTTTAAGAAACGCCTTGAGGAACTTTCCAGAGATTGGTCGCTTTTCCCTATCGCATCGTCATATGCCTTGGCGCAACGCGGAGCAACCAAACCAATCGTTCCAGAGAAAAATCTGCGAATTATTTGCGGGAAATTTGATTCACAGTATGTCGAACACTTATTTAAAGATGGCCAGGACCACTTTTTTGTAGGGCGAATTCCAGGCCATGCTGCAACAATCGGGCCTTTTGTTAAACCAGGTGCAAGCCCGTGTAGAGGTTGTTTATCTCGAATTGAGACGGCGCGGATGGGTGGTTCCGAACTTTCGGTTCCACTTGGAACAAGCGATGAACTACCAATCGCAATCGCTCATCAAGTCGCTGCACTTGCAGCGCATACAGCTTTGAAATTTATTGATACCGGTGAGTGCGAACTAATTGGTTCGCAGCTGGTGGTTGATTTTCTTGATGCTTTTAATCCACGTATACAACATTTCCCACAGCATCCGGATTGTGGATGCTTATGGCCCAGCGAAGATCTACTGCTGTGACTTATGCACAAGCAAATGATTTAGAAATATGAACAACCAAGCACTTGAAGAGAATTGCCCGAAAATTATGGGAATTAATAGAAATCACTTATCCAGCAAACACTTAAAAGTAAAAAGAAAAGAGAAGCAATGAAACCTATATTTCAATCATTGGTAAGCGCCGAAATAGTTCTACGAGAGAAGCTGACTCAGGCCCATAAGAAATTCTATTCACGGTTGCGTGATGAACAAGGCGATGTCCCCGGATGGGTGTTAGTAGTCCTTATGACAACTGGATTAGTCACGGCTATCTGGACAATCGCTGCACCACGTTTGACTTCGATTCTTAAAAACTCACTCGATGCGATGAATGGAATTCGCTAGGTGAGCTCTACTTTGAATCCGGGCCGAAGTGGATTATTACAGAAAGCCCGGAAACAAAAAGATGTAAAAATATGTGAATGGCTTCAAAGTAAATATCGCCAAGATGATGGCAATGTAGAAAGCGCTTTGGTTTTAATTCCGCTCTTAATCCTTTTTATGATCGCAATTGAGCTAATCGTTGCTACCAATCTACGCAATAGTGAATTTGCCCTTACTCAGTCCGATGTATCGAGTAGAGCAATTAGTGGCCAAGTTCATTCATCGGATGAAGTAATCGAGCTTGATTCACCGGATCCATTTACTCATATGAAACTCCTAATTTCTCATCGTAAACGCTCACTACCTCAATTAGTTCCTGGGCTGTTTGCTTTGATGGGGGGAAGTGCTGAAGTTGAAGTAAATGGTGCAGCAGTAATGGAGAATCTAAATTGATATCCGTGTGGTCATTAAGGAAGATCAATATGATGCACTGGCGAGAAGTGAATGAGAATCTTCGAAATGAATCAGGAAGCGCAATTGTCGAATTCGTAGCTCTAGCTATCCCGCTATTCATCCCCGTGTTTATCTATCTCAATAGTTTCGCATCGGTTAGCGGAAACGAAGCAGTGATTCGGGTTTTAGCGCGTGAAGGTGTGCGCGCATATGCAACAAGTGATAACGATTATGCGGGGAGAGTTGTATCGGAACAGGCGGTTCAGCTGATAGCAAGACACCTAGGGTTAACTACTGAAGAAATAGACTCATTATCTGTTGACTATCAGTGCTCGCGCTTGCCATGCCTTTCTGCCAATAGTCGCATTCGATTGACGATTTCTTACACTGATGCGCAGTCACATCGCACTATAAAAGCCTCTGCACAAGAAAATATCAGCCCATGGAGATAGGCGTATCCCTTCGAGCAAAGCTACAAAATCTCATGGAATTCAGAGTGCATTTACGAAATGAGCGCGGTTCTTTGAGTGTTGTAATTATTGGCCTCTTTGTTATTACCGTCGCTTCCCTGATGGTTATGACAGATATTGCCGTAGTGATGGTTGCTAAACGTTCTTTAACCCAGGCCACTGAGGCTGCAGCAATTCGTGGCGTCCATACTTTAGATCGCAACTCGTATTACACCGGGAAGGGGACGATATTGACTACCCCTTTGGCCTTGATTAATAAACGCGAACATTCAGCTATACCAATTGATTGCAATCAAGCCGTTCTGGATGTGATTTTGGAACTTCATAATTGGAGCGTCGATGACACCACTATGAAGCGTCAGGAACTTGCGGGTATTGCGTTATCAGATTTCTCTTGTGACGGAACGTCAATTGAGATTTCAACGTATGCAAAGGTTAAGTTTCCATTCGTAGTTCCATTCACATCTATGGATTCAGCCTTTTTAACAGCATACGCAGGAAGCACCAATCAAGTCCAAGAAGGTTTCTATCTCTTTGGGATTCGCTTGCATTAACCGCATTAACCGCAGAAACCGCATTAACCGCAGAAACAGTAACTTTCGGCCTGATATTTCTCGCAGGTGTTCCCTAAACTCATGCTCCGCTATCCTTGCGCAATGGCAGCGCGTGAATATCAAATAGAGATAAATGAAATTGACGCCACCCTCGTGTCTATTGAAAAAGTTCTAGATCTTCCAAAACTTCGCAATCAAGCTGCAGAGTTAGAAGTAGAGGCTGGAGTGCCTAATCTTTGGGATGATCCAGAGAGCGCTCAAAAAATTACAAGTCGCTTATCGCGCGTTCAGTCTGAAATTGCCAAACTATCTGGACTACGCCAGCGGGTTGAAGATCTACCCATTCTTTTTGAGTTAGCCGCGAGCGAACCAGATGGATCTGGAATCGCCGATGCCGAGAGCGAATTGGATTCAGTTAAGAAATCCATTGGAGAACTCGAAGTTCAAACGCTGCTTAACGGTGAATACGATGATCGCGATGCGTTAATAACTATCCGTTCTGAAGCTGGCGGTGTTGAGGCTGCCGACTGGGCCGAAATGATTATGCGCATGTATCTACGTTATTGCGAACGGCATAATTTCAAAGTTGATGTTCTTGAAACATCATATGCAGAAGAGGCAGGAATTAAATCGACTACTTTTCGTGTCACATCCCCGTATGCCTATGGAACATTGTCCGTGGAGCAGGGAACACACCGCTTAGTTCGAATATCGCCTTTTGATAGTCAAAGTAGACGTCACACATCATTTGCAGGCGTCGAAGTTGTGCCAGTTGTCGATCAAAGCGATCACGTTGAAATTGATGAGAAAGAAATCCGTGTTGATGTGTATCGATCCTCTGGGCCTGGTGGACAAGGTGTTAATACAACCGACTCAGCTGTTCGCTTAACCCACATTCCAACGGGCATCGTTGTTTCTTGCCAAAATGAACGTTCGCAGATTCAGAACAAAGCAACGGCAATGGCAGTTCTTCAATCAAAATTACTTGAACGTCGTCGCCAAGAAGAACAAGCAAAGATAAATGCTCTCAAAGGCGATAACTCTGGATCTTGGGGAAATCAAATGCGTTCGTATGTCTTAGCGCCATATCAAATGGTTAAAGATTTGCGCACCGATTATGAAACCGGAAATACCTCGGCTGTTCTCAATGGGGAAATCGATGAATTTATTGAGGCAGGTATTCGCTGGCGTCGGAGTTCCTAAAGCAGTGTGGCCAGGAGAAAGCTGCGATTTCTTGGAATTCTTACCTTTATAAATTAACTGTAAGCGGTTAACCAGCACAATCTCACAGTTTTTCACAGGCTCAATTGCGCGTTAGTTACCGTTATTTACCTCCGTTTTCCATAAACTAAGGGCAGGCCGAGAGCGGATTCCCCGATATCCGCGCCGCAGATGCAATGGGAGATTTAAATGATTCGCTTTGAGAACGTCACAAAGATCTACCCAGGCCAAGATCGCCCAGCCCTTGATTCGGTCAACCTTGAGATTGTAAAAGGCGAGTTTGTGTTTCTTGTGGGATTGTCGGGTTCGGGCAAATCAACTTTTTTGAGATTGATTTTGCGTGAAGAACGTCCAACCACTGGTGTTATCCATGTGGCTGGAAAAGATTTGGGAACACTAGCAACGCATAAAGTTCCTGAGCTTCGTCGCCAAGTGGGTACGGTTTTCCAAGATTTCCGTTTGCTCCCAAATAAGACAATTACCGAAAACGTTGCATTTGCATTGCACGTTCTTGGTTATTCTCAAAAGGAGATTAATCGCGAAGTTCCAGAAGTTCTTGAACTCGTTGGACTTGAAGATAAGGGCGATCGCCTACCTTCGGAGATTTCTGGCGGAGAGCAGCAGCGTGTAGCAATTGCCCGTGCTTACGTCAGCCGTCCACCGATCTTGATTGCAGATGAACCAACTGGAAACCTTGATCCGGCAACTTCAGTTGGAATCATGAAATTACTTGACCGCATTAATCGCGAAGGCACGACAGTTTTAATGGCCACTCATGATGCCGGCATCGTTGACCAGATGCGCAAGCGAGTCATCGAACTCGACCTAGGTCATGTCATTCGCGATCAAGTTCGCGGCGTTTATGGGTACACGGGATAAGGGGCAGAACATGCGCGCACGGTTTCTCTTAAGCGAAGTTGGTATTGGCCTACGTCGAAACATGACAATGACTTTTGCCGTTATTGTCACGACTGCTATTTCATTGTCGTTACTAGGTATTGGCCTGCTTTCAAATGCACAGGTCGGCGCAATGAAGGATTATTGGTACGACAAGATTGAAGTTTCTGTTTTTCTTTGCGGATCATTATCGGCATCACCTTCATGTGCTGGTGGCGTAGTCTCTTCCGAGCAACGTTTGCAGATTCAGCAAGATCTTCAAGAAATGCCAGCCGTTGATACAGTTTTCTATGAATCACAGTCACTAGCTTTTACCCATTTTCAAGAGCGATTCAAAGATTCAGCGATTGCAGCAAACGTAACTGCTGATCAATTACCGGAATCTTTTCGCGTAAAGTTAAAAGATCCAACTCAGTTTGCTGTAATTGTTAGCGCTTTTTCGGGACGCCCTGGAGTTGATGTAGTGCAGGACCAGCGAAGTATTTTGGATAAGTTCTTTAAATTATTAGGTGTGCTTCGAAATGGCGCACTACTTGTTGGTTTGGCATCGGTATTAACTGCCGCGTTATTGATTAGTAATACTTTACGTATTGCTGCATTTAACCGTCGCCGTGAAACCGGCGTGATGAAACTCGTTGGCGCATCGTCATGGTCAATTCAACTGCCATTCCTCCTTGAAGGAATCATCTCTGCAATCGTCGGTTGGGCCCTTGCTACCGGACTTCTTGCAGCGCTAAAGAGCGTTATTGATTCCAAAGTCGCCCCGCTTTTGTCCTTCACTAAGTTTTTTGGTTGGGGAGAAGTCTGGGTTTCATCGGCTTATTTACTGGCAACGGGCTTATTCGTTTCAACTGTTGCCTCAGTAATTACGCTACGTCGCTATTTAAAGGTCTAGCAAATTCACTGAACCGGTGAGAATTGCGTTTGTAGGCAAACGCTTCGCTGTAGGCAAACGCTTCGCTGTAGGCAAACGCTTCGCTGTAGGCAAACGCTTCGCTGTAGGCAAACGCTTCGCTGTAGGCAAACGCTTCGCTGTAGGCAAACGCTTCGCTGT
>CAIJYZ010000079.1 GCA_903825015.1 uncultured Actinomycetes bacterium | reverse complement strand
TTGCCGCATAAGTGCTTTGCTCTGAAGTATTTGTAGCAAGGTATTCAAATGGAGCACCTGCATTCACGACACCACTATCAATGGGTTCAGCGATTTCACGATTAATCGGCAAAGGTTCGCCCGTAAGTGCCGATTCATCCAGAACCGCGGCAATGAGAAGTTCACCATCAGTAGGCACGATTTCGCCACCACGAACCAAGATTCGATCACCAACAACCACATCTTGAATTGGTATTTCTTGAATCGTTCCATCTGCGCCAATGCGATGAGTAATGCGGGGAACTCGTGCAAGCAAAGCCTTTAGTTGTCGTTCTGCCTGGCCTTCGGCCCATGACTCCAACAAGCGCCCACTAGCTAACATAAAAGCTACAACGGAAGCGGCAAATAATTCGTTGGTAAATATTGCACCGATTAGTGCAAGCACTGCTAAAACATCTGATCCCATAGTGTGCTGGCGAAGATCTCTAACTACCCAAATAATTGCCGGAATGATTCCGATGATTCCACCGATAATCCATACTTTCTCAACACCAAAGCCAGTTATTAGCGCCAAACCAGATGAGATAAATAGAAACCAATTCCCACGAGATGCGGACATAGTGACAGAGTACTTCTTCCTCTACGATTGGGTCTATGTGTGCAGCGCAATTACCCCTAGATCCCAAATGGAGGCGTGCTAACACTTTATTTGAATCACACAATGATGTGGCAGATTTTGCATTAATTGGTGTGCCGGCGCATCAAGGCTCAATCTCACCAACTAACGCAGATCAAACACCTGATGCAATACGTGCGGCATTAGCCCGATATTCAACGTATTCAACTTCTGCCAACCTTGATTTAGCTGCCGGATCATTTTCCGACTTAGGAAATATAGATTCTCCGGATGGCGCAGATGGAGTTACGCGAGTTCAAACTGCAGTAAAAGATGTTTTAGATAAACACAAATTACTTGTAGCCCTAGGTGGCGATAACTCAATTACATTCTCAGTTGCATCTGGCTTATGGTCGGATTTATCTAATATTGGTTTGATTACTTTTGATGCACACCATGATCTGCGTGATGGAAATTC
The DNA here is from genome assembly GCA_903825015.1 of uncultured Actinomycetes bacterium. Lineage (GTDB taxonomy): Bacteria > Actinomycetota > Actinomycetes > Nanopelagicales > Nanopelagicaceae > Planktophila. Next base: position 6,632 of record CAIJYZ010000079.1, on the reverse strand, counting down.
AAATGGATCTCCCGTTTGGCAGCTTATTCAGGCAGGTTTGCCGGGTAAAAATATTGTACAAATCGGAATCGCTGATTTTGCTAATAGCGCCGAATACAGTGCGCGAGCAAAAGAACATGGAATCACTGTTATTTCGCGTGCCGAACTTCGCATCCGCTCAATTGCAGATGTAGTGAAGCAAGCCTTAGAAATCGCTGGAGCTGGTGGACGCGAGATCTATGTTGATTTAGATGTAGATGTGTGTGATCGAAGTGTTGTGCCGGCATGTCCTGCGGCGATGCCTGGCGGAATCTCAGCCGATGAACTACGCCAAGGTGCATTCTTGGTAGCCGCAGATAAGCGTGTGCGGGCAATTGATATTACTGAAATCGATGCTTCAATCGATACGGCAGATCAACGCACTATTCGTTTAGCTGCACTGCTAGTTCTAGAAGCCGCTGCCGGATTAGCGGTTAGATAAGCTCTTTAACAACTTCCTTAGCCGCTGCAACAACTGCGCCAGAGTTAACAAGAGTTGTCGCAGCCTCTAGTTCAGGAGAAAGAAAACGATCTGGACCGACTCCCCCAACAACAGTGCGAAGCTCTTTGACCACTCGGGCAGTGGCAGGAGCTGGTGTTAAGCCGGTACGAAATTCAATTGCCCTGGCAGAAGTTACTAATTCAATAGCCAATATGCGAGCCAAGTTATCTACTACTTTTCGCAGTTTGCGCGCAGCAGACCAGCCCATAGAAACATGGTCTTCTTGCATTGCAGATGATGGAATCGAATCAACGCTGGCGGGAGTTGATAGGCGTTTGTTTTCACTTACTAATCCAGCTTGCGTGTATTGGGCAATCATCAATCCTGAATCCACACCTGGGTCATGGGCTAAAAACGGTGGCAGGCCAGCAGAGCGGTGTTGATCAAGAGCACGGTCAGTACGACGCTCTGACATAGAACCCAGATCAGTTGCAGCAATTGCTAGGAAATCTAAAACATAACCAACTGGCGCGCCATGAAAGTTTCCATTGGATTCAACACGACCATCAGGTAAAACAACTGGATTATCAATTGAACTAGCTAGTTCGCGTTGCGCAATTGTCAATGCGTAAGAAATAGTGTCGCGAACAGCACCTGCAACTTGCGGTGCACAACGTAAAGAATAAGCATCTTGTACACGTGAATCATTTTCACGGTGTGATGCAACGATTCCTGAATCTTTAAGTAGGGCATAAATATTTGCAGCACTAACTGCCTGACCAACTTGAGGACGAAGTGGGCCATGAAGATCTGGAGCAAAGACTCGATCGGTTCCCAGCAAACCTTCAATGCTCATGGCAGTTGTTATGTCGGCAACCATGCATAGTTGTTCAAGATCAGCACATGCCATGATCAACATTCCAAGCATTCCATCGGTTCCATTAATAAGTGCAAGACCTTCTTTTGCTTCTAACTCAATGGGTTTGATGCCGGCTGCATTTAACGCCTGCATTGTTTCCATCTCAATACCGTTTGCATCATGCACACGGCCTTCACCCATTAGAGCCAGTGCGCAGTGAGACAACGGTGCTAAATCTCCGCTGCAACCCAATGAACCAAACTCTGGAACAACCGGTGTGATTCCTTTGTTCAAAAAGTCAACGTAGGTCTGCGCCAGAGCAACGCGTACACCTGTGCGACCAGAGGCCATCGTGCGAAGGCGCAAGAACATCAGCGCACGAACAACTTCGCGCTCGATTGCCGGGCCAACACCTGCAGCATGCGAGCGGATTAAAGATTTCTGCAGTTGGACGCGATCTTGCACGTCGATATGACGATTAGCTAGTGCGCCAAAGCCTGTAGATACGCCGTAAACAGGTATTCCACCAGCTGCGTAGCCTTCGATGAATTTTCTCGAGGCATTCATTGCATCTATGGCTGAAGGAGAAAGTTCTACTAAAGCGCCATGGCGTGCAACATCAATAACATCGGCGAAAGTAACTCCTGACGTTGAAAGAGTGACGGTCTTATTTGATTTGGAGGCCATCGCGCCATACCTGTTCTATGAGTTGAACACCTGGACGATATGCCAAGTGAATATATGAATCTGCATTAAGAATTGAGAAATTAGCACGAGCACCTTCAAATAGATGTCCAATGTCATTACGACGCAGCGCTTTGGCGCCACCCATCGTGGCAGACCATAATGCTTGTTCAGGTGAAAAATGCATTTCGCGGACAGCAATTGCCATAATGAAAGGCATGCTGGTTGTGTAAGAACTTCCCGGATTGCAGTCAGAAGCTAATGCCACAGTGATACTTGCTTCTAAAAGTGGGCGAACATCTGGATATGCCGAACGTGTCGAAAACTCTGCACCAGGCAAAAACGTTGCAACTGTCTTAGAGGTTGATAGAGCTTCGATATCTTTTTCACTCATATGCGAAACATGATCAACAGATGCGGCATCGAGTTCGACACCTAAGCGAATCCCTTGACCTTCTTGTAACTGATTGGCATGCAAACGTGGCATTAAACCTTTAGCTATTCCTGCCTTCAAAATTGTGCGCGCATCATCGACTGAAAAAGCACCTTTGTCACAAAAAACATCAATCCACTTTGAAAAGGGAAGAGCTGCATCCAGCATCGGCCCAGTGACTAGATCTACATAGTCTTTCGGATTCTTCTTGTACTCAATCGGCACAACGTGGGCGCCTAAAAACGTTGTCTCATCAGTGAAACTTTGCGCGATCTCTAATGAACGGCGTTCATCATCAACGGTTAATCCATATCCAGATTTGATCTCAATTGTTGTTGTGCCAGTTGAATAGGCCTCATTTAATAGTGATTGAGCGTTATTTCGTAAGGTTTCATCCGTTGCTGCGCGAGTTTGTTCTACAGTGTGGGAAATTCCGCCAGCGGAATAACTCTCGCCAAGCATTCGCGCACGAAACTCTTTGCTTCGATCGCCAGCAAAAATCATGTGAGTATGGCTATCAACAAAACCCGGTACAACTGCTCGACCTTGGGCATCAAAGCGGCGCTTGATGTGGTGTGTTGGTGCATCGTTATCTGGACCAGCCCATGCAACAACGCCATCTTCAATTAATAATGCCGCATTTTCGATTACGCCTAACTTTGTTCCATCATGTTGCGGGTCATTAGTAACTAATTGACCGATGTTATGAACAAGCGTGCTTGTCATTCGATATCCAACATCGGTACATGCACATGGCGATGCTTTGCAGTATCGATGGCTAAGTCATATCCAGCATCGGCATGACGAATAACTCCCATGCCAGGATCATTTGTTAATACGCGCTCAAGTTTTTGTGCTGCTAACTTTGTTCCATCTGCAACAGATACTTGACCGGCGTGCATCGAACGGCCCATGCCAACTCCACCACCATGGTGAATTGAAACCCATGAGGCACCTGAAGAAATATTGACCATTGCATTAAGAAGTGGCCAGTCGGCGATTGCATCTGAGCCATCGATCATGGATTCAGTTTCGCGATAAGGAGAAGCAACCGAGCCACAATCTAAGTGATCACGACCGATAACAATTGGTGCAGAAACTTCACCGCGTGCAACTAGATCATTAAATGCAAGACCAGCTTTATCGCGTTCGCCGTAACCTAACCAGCAGATACGTGCAGGCAGTCCCTGGAATGCAACTTTTTCCTGTGCCATTGTGATCCAGCGATGCAGACCTTCATTTTCTGGAAACAAATCCAGCACGGCCTTATCTGTACGATAAATATCTTTTGGATCTCCCGACAACGCTACCCAGCGAAATGGACCTTTGCCTTCACAAAACAATGGTCGAATGTAGGCTGGAACAAAGCCTGGAAAGGCAAAAGCCCGTGAATAACCACCTTGGCGTGCTTCATCGCGAATTGAATTACCGTAATCAAAAACTTCCGCGCCCTTATCCATAAAGCCAACCATCGCTTCTACATGCTTTGCCATTGAAGCTTTTGATCGCTTAGTGAAATCCTCAGGATCATCTTTTGCCATTCTGGCTGCATCGTGAACATCTACGCCAATTGGAATATATGCAAATGGATCATGTGCCGAAGTTTGATCAGTGACGATGTCAATAGGAACATCCATTGAAAGAAGCAGTGGAAAAAGCTCGGCAGCGTTGCCAACTAAACCAACAGATAAAGGCGTTCGCGCATTCTTGGCTTTTAGTACGCGTTCGATTGCATCGTCAACGCTATCGGCGATTTCATCCAGGTAACGGGTTTCAATGCGCTTTTCCAATCTTGTCTTATCGATATCGATAATTAAACAGACCCCGCCATTCATTGTTACAGCAAGTGGTTGTGCGCCACCCATTCCGCCACATCCACCGGTTAAAGTAAGTGTTCCTTGTAATGTTCCGTTAAATCGCTTTTGAGCAACAGCGGCAAAGGTTTCATATGTTCCTTGCAAGATTCCTTGTGTACCAATGTAGATCCAAGAACCGGCCGTCATCTGTCCATACATAGTTAAACCAAGTTGTTCTAACCGGCGAAACTCTGGCCAGTTAGCCCAATCGCCTACAAGGTTTGAGTTTGCAATCAATACACGTGGTGCCCATTCATGGGTTTGAAAAACTCCCACAGGTTTTCCAGATTGAACTAAAAGCGTTTCATCATCTTTCAAATTGGTAAGGCTTTTAACAATTGCATCGAAAGATGGCCAGTTGCGGGCAGCTTTTCCGGTTCCACCATAAACAACCAAGTTTTCTGGATGTTCGGCAACAGCTGGATCTAAGTTGTTATGAAGCATACGAATTGCTGCCTCTTGTCCCCAGCCCTTAGCGGTGAGATTTGAACCCGTTGCGGCATGCAAAATGCGCGATGAAGATGTCATGGGGTGAACACTATCGGGGTCAGCATGGCGATGGAAAGAGGCTATTTACGCAGGCTTTGTGCCCAATCTTTATATGCAGAAGATAATTCTTTTACCGCTGCAATTTCGTCAACTTTAGAACGTTCGCCATTTTTTGCTGCATAGAGATCTGCAATTGTAATGGCGTGATCTGGCTTTGAAATTATCTCTATCGAATCACCTGCAGATATTTCTCCTTCTTGAATTATGCGTAAGTAAGTTCCTGGTTTTCCTGCAGACATAAAATCTTTGATGAGCGTTGGTCTCTGCCAAAATCCAGCAAAAACTCGACATGGAATTCGTGGCTGTGAGACCTCAAGAATCGTTGTTCCGATTCTCCACCGCTCTCCAATTAGACTTTGATTAACATCGATGCCGGTTGTTGTTAAGTTTTCACCGAAACGACCATTGGCAATTGATTGACCGATTTCTTTTTCCCACCAGTCGGTATCTTCGCGTGCATAGGCATAAACCGCCTGGTCATAGCCACCGTGGTGATTGCGATCAACAACAACATCTCCGGATACTTCATCATTAGAGAATCTAACTGGACCGATAGCTGAGCGTTTATCAATCCCAGTCTTTCCCTCGCTACCGGTCCATTCACCTTCATGAACAACGGCGGTGATATTGACTGAAACGATTTCCATAAAATAAGCCTACTGGAGATTGTTCTTAACGCCTGAATGTTACCGGTGTCCACGCTGGGCCAAGCTCTGCAAACTCTGAATTTATATCGCTACTTCGCTTTCCCGCAAACCACTTATCAATATCCCAGCGGGTGTGAGTTTTAAGGTCGGCTAACCCCAAGTTATAGCCACCATGTGGAATCAAGTAGTCACCAGTTACATAAAAGATAAACCTTGAACCATCTTGATACGGATAGGAATCAGATGTGTCCCAGTCTGGTGAATTAAAGAAATAGCTCGTCGATGGCGAGCCATCGTAATTACCTTTCATGATGGAATCATGGCGAGTGTTTTGTACTCGTGTATACAAAAAGGATTTCTTATCAAGACCTATTGGGTAGTACGAAGATTGACCTTTACCGGCATACATTTTTCTCTCTTTGCCATTTGCCAGTAAGTAAATATCCCCTGATCGTTCAAAGAGAATGTCTTTTCCATTACTTGCAAAATACGGCATCGAAGATTCGGGTTGGCCCTTTGTTAAATATGTCTTACTACTACCGTCAATTTTCATGGTCACTAGGACGCCATCTTCTTTGTAGATGATCCGTGAACTAGTTGGTGAAAACTTCGGGTCCTCATCGCGAGCGCCATTGGGTCCAGTTAAATTGATCGGCTCATCCCAGGATTTGCCGTTCCAATGCGATGTAAACACATCCCAATCATTTTCAGCTAATCCTGAAGCTGATCCCATAAAGGTAATAGTTTGGCCATCAGGTGAAAAGTGGGCATTGATTGGCGAAATCATCGTGTGCCAATCCTTATTGACCTGCCTCTGTTGGCCAGTTGCCAGATCTATGGTCCACATCGTGGCATCCCATGATTGGTAATCGGTATAGCGGTGATAAATCAACGTCCCGGTAAGGCTGGGTTGATTGGGATGGAGCAGCACAATAAGAATGGTGAAAATGGCAAGGATGCTGGTAGCTATTAAAACTACGACACGCTTTCTCATATTGCCCCTCATAACCCCTTGACCAAAGAAAATTAATCTGTAAGGTAACCTAACACAAAGCGGTAGGTTTCCTAACACAACGGCGTGGGCTATTTGTGGACTTACCCAAGTAAGTGACAGGAGAAAAGATGATGAAGAAACGCTTGTTCG
>CAIJYZ010000078.1 GCA_903825015.1 uncultured Actinomycetes bacterium | reverse complement strand
TATTCCGCTTATATTTGCAACTGCCTCTGTCAGTTTGGCACTTGGAATAATTTACTTACTAGCCCAAAAATTCTTGATGGTTTTATACATCCCAAATATCGTAGAACTCATTGGCTTGGGTTTAGCTATTGATTACTCACTTTTGATGCTACACAGATTCCGCAGAGAGCTACTGATTAGCGATGATGAAAATGTAGCGCTGGTGCGAACGATGCAGACGGCTGGACGCACCGTAGTCTTATCAGGATTAACCGTTTCTATTGCACTGTCTACGCTTTTATTAGTTCCGGTACCTTTTGTTCGATCTTTAGGGGCTGCCGGTGTACTTGTTCCACTAGTTAGTGTCTTTGCAGCACTTACTTTGCAGCCAGTCCTACTTTCATTTCTGGGTAGGCGTGTGTTCAGTGATGGATACCAGGGCATTATGGGTAAGAAAGATCCATTATCGGGAGTATGGGCAGGTCTTACACGTTGGGTAATCCCACGTGCGAAGTTCATCTTTTCCTCTTCACTAATCCTTTTACTACTAGCCGCATCACTTGTCTTTAAGTTGGAGATCACGCCAAGTTCACTCACCGCAATTCCAGACAACTTAGAATCCGGCAAAGTAATAAGTGAAATCACTAAAAAAGTTGGACCGGGTTTAATAACTCCTAATGAGATTGTGATTGATTTTGGCTCACCTCAATCAGCGGTCTCACCAGAAATAGATCAAGCACGCCTTGCCTTGGCAACAAGCATCTCTACGATGGCGCAAGTATTTATGGTGGCATCAGGTAAAGAGAGGACTTACGTCGATGCATCGGGTCAGTACATGCGGATGTATGTTGTTGGAAAAGATGAAATTGGAGATTCAAAGACGCGAACTTTAGTTAAAAGTATTCGTGCAGCAATCACCCAAGCGCAGGGTTTTCCTGCGGGCACGAAAATCTATCTTGGAGGCTCCCCTGCACAAGGTGTGGACTTGATTGATGCAATTCTTACCAGCTTGCCATGGATTATTGCTTTGGTGTTACTCATTGCATTCTTGCTTCTAGCGAGAACATTTCGCTCAATTCTTCTACCCATAAAAGCGATAGCTTTAGATTTAATTTCTATCTCGATTGCTTTTTCAGTCTTGGTGGTTGTCTTCGAATTTGGATTTGCCTCTCAATTGCTCGGAACTTACAGGTTAGATCAAATTGAGGCGTGGGTATTAATCTTTATGTTTGCGGTGCTCTTCGGTTTATCGATGGATTATGAACTCTTTCTAGTCTCTCGGATGCGCGAAGCTAAAGATGCTGGTTCAACTAATAACGAAGCAATCATCGAAGGCATCGCTCATACGAGTGGGGTTGTAACAGGGGCGGCGATTATTCTGGTTGGCGCGCTTAGTGGTTTTGTATTTGGCCACTTTGCCGGACTTCAAGAACTTGGCATTGGCCTTGCCGTTGGAATCATTATCGATGCCACAATAATTCGCGGACTTCTACTGCCAAGTTCTATGGTCTTGTTGGGCCGCTGGAATTGGTGGCTACCTCAAGGCCTTGCAACTTTATTAAATACTAAAGCCTCGCCCCTGGAAGAACCAGAAGCGAGGCTTTAGCCTACGTACGAACTACTTCGTAACTGTAATTGCGAAGTGCACTGATGGAAGTTGATACCCAAGAGCTAGACCAGCGAAATCGCGGTCGGCGGTCAAGATTGGCAACATTCCATAAGGGGTACCAGCAAATGAAGGCTGGTTTGTGTACATCAATGGATGCAGGTCGATGATGTGTGTACCTGGAGCACCAGTTGCCTTCAAGTGAATCACCATATAACCATTGGAATTAAATCCACATCCATAACCGATGTAGCTATTGTCATAAGTAACTGCCAAAGTGTTATCAAGCTGAGTCCAGCCAATACCCTTCATTGCGATAGTGAACTCTTCGCCAACTTTGAACTTATTAGTTGGAACACCAGAGCCATTACGTGCTTCAGGGATTGGATTTGGATCTGCTTTAGCAATGCCAGCACTTAGAACTTTGCCTTTTTTATCTGTGTAGTTGAAAATACTTTCCTGTACATAGAATGGAACTTGAGCTTCAACAACGTCACCCTTTTTGATTTGGATAACGTGGAATCCGCCTAGATTGTCTGGAATTTCAACTTCCTTTGAGAAATCTGCAGAAGTTACATCTACAGTACCCAACGGAATTCCGTTATAAATCCAGCATGTACTAGTTGGGCAGTTAACACGGCTGCCAACAACAGTTGACCAGCTAATTGTGTGAACTCCGGTTGTAGACATTCCCTTAACGTTAATCGTGGTCTTTGAACCAACAACTCCTTCAGCCTTAGAAAGAGTTGCTACTGCACTAGATGCAGGATCAAGACCAAGGCTTGTCAATGTTGTACGGAGTGAAACAGTAGGTGTGACCTTCTTTGGATAAACAATGTATGAAGCTGGAGCACCAGCATCTTTTGTGATCTTAAAGAAGGCGTAACCACCGTTAGCAAATGGAACAGGTGACTGGATGATGTTCATGTAAGTAATACCAATTCCATCTTGCACCTGAAGCACGTGGTTTCCAACAGCACCTGAAGCGCGAATAACAGCTGTAGCTGTTCCACGTGTCCAAAGAGCCTGCATTTCACCAGTGAAGTTGTTATCCCAAAGAACTGAACCACCCGCGGTATAAAGGCTTGCACCTAGACCCGTGTAAGTAACAGTAATTGGAGTTCCAACCGGTCCACTTTTTGGAGAGATCGAAACTTTACGGCTGATTTGATATCCACCGTGCGCAATTGATGCGCCGTTAACTACAGCATAAATATCGTGAACTCCACCGAAATCTGATGGAACCTTAGTCTTATAAGTAAAGGCACCCGTGGCATCGGTTGTTACCTTTGCCATCTCTACATTGATTTTGGTGAATTTCACGCCCATATAGTTCACAGAGTTAGGCAATACATCTGCCACCCATGTTGCGTTATTAGTACCCCACACTAAAGATAATTCAGTGTTTGCAATAAGTCCTGTCCCGGATACAGAAAATGCATCTCCGATGTATCCCTGCTGAGGTGTAACAACTAAGTTGGCACTTGGCTCTGGAAGCGTAAACGCAGGAACCGTTGTGCCTGTGAATGGTAACGCTGGCACTCCAGCAAGATCTGCTGGAGGTGTCAACGCAATTAATGTTGTAGCTGTATCAGCTGCCTGTGCTGGCGAAACAACTGCCAACACAAGCAGTGCGGCAAATGCCGCCTTTAAAGCTTTCGATCCTGTTTTCATAATCTCTCCATTTTTAAATCTTTAGTAGTTTGTAATTTAGTTAGGGCTTTTTATGCCTTTGGAAGTGCGAAGAGTGTGAGCATTGAAGCCACAGTCCAGTTTGGTGTGAAAGTTCCTGTTGCACCCTTAAGTACTGGATTAACCTGAACTGTGCGGTAGTAGCTAACACGGTCATAAACAGTGCGGCCATCTTCACCAATTACGCGCTTTCCATCGACAACTCGAGCAGCTAGCTTTGTTGAAAGAACCTTCATAGTAGAAGAGTCTTTTGCAACCATAGTTACCTTGTAGTTGATAACACCAAGAGTGCTATACAAAGGTGCTGCACCTGTCTTTAGAACAGCTGTCCAGAATGCAATTCCGCTGTGGTTTCCGTAGCTCATTTGAATTGGATCTTTAACGCCAGCAATTTCAATGTAAGCCTTTGCAGTGTTCTTTGAATCCATTACTGCGCCACCCTGATCAGAGTTGTTTGCATAGACGCGGAAAACGATGCCTTGGCCAACGATGTATTCGTTAGTGATTGCACAGCTAACTCCAAAGCGTGGTCCAAGAGCTCCTGAAGTACCGCTGGCTAATACTGTGTCAACGTAGATATGGATTGGTGAAACAACGCCCTGTGTTGGCAAGCCAACTTTTACGTTTAGAGCTGGTGAATCAACCGGTGCGAAGTTAACTGCATCTGCTGGTGTCAATGAACCAGACAAGGCTGCTGCACCAGCTGCTGCTGGAACCCAAGAACACTTTGCAATAAATGGGGCAACTGTTGTTGTAGCTACTGCTTCGCAGCCGACAATTACTTTACCGCCAAGTTTGAATGCCACGGTTCCTGCATTACTTGCAGTTGCATTAATAACGATTGGATCAAGTTGGAAGACTCCGCTTCCACCAGATAGAACGAGCGTTGATGCTGCTGGGGCTGCAACTGCAGCTCCTGCGCCAAAAGCTCCGCCAACCAGAGCCATGGCTCCGATTGCAATTCCTGCGATTACTTTCTTCATTTATTACTCCTTGTTTGTGTACGTAGGTAAAACTACTTAGTTGTGATATTTCCTGAGAGATCCATTGAGAAACTGGTTGACTCAGTTGTGTTAACGATTCCCTTGCTATTGATATTGAAGGTTCCTTTTACAGTCAAAGTTCCAGATGCGCCTGCATACTTGCCAGTTCCACCTGTGATCTTTGCACTGCCTTTGATCGTGACTGTTGCTGGAGCAGAATCAGAATCTGCGCAACCTTGTGATGATGAATCAAACGCTAAGTTCAAAGTATTGCCACCACCACTAATTACACCTTTGCCATCAAAGCCATCGCAAAGGTTTGCTGGTACGGCAGATGCAGTTCCTGACATATCTGTTAATCCACTGACGTTGCCTGTCCCGGTTCCGTCAACTTTGGTGACTTGAATTAAATTGCCATCACCAAACAGGATTGAAATCTTTCCTTTGTATGCACCTTGGAATGCAACTGATCCAGCCTTTGTGGCCGTTGTTGCAGTTGGCTTAGCAGTTGATTTAACAACTGGCTTTTTTGTTGAGTAGCCAGTAGGGCACTTTGGTGAAGCCGCTGTTACTTTCTTAACAACGCTTCCTTTGTAACATGTAATTGTTTTCTTTGCTGCTGCATTTGCAACAGTTGCATTGCCTGCGATTAAAGTTAACGCTGCGAATACAACGAGAATTCGCATAGATTTTGATGTACGTAGTTTCATTTGTTCTCTCATCTCTCCCTGAAGTTTTCCTAGTTCGTTACGTGCAAATCCTTTCATTGCATAATTTTTAGGAAGGCTTTTCGCTGAGGGTTACCCCTTGCCGGAATATCTACTGGGTCACTTTGAGTGCCACCTTTATTCTCTGGGTCACACATTTTTTGTGATTTACGTCCGAGAGAGGTAGCCCCGAGCTTCAATTTGACATAAGGTTTGCGGGTGAACAAAACAGTAGATGCAGATTTTCTAGCCCTTCCATTAGTTTCTGTTAGCGATGCTGCAATCAGCACTGCAAAAGATGCCGGCGCTTCTCATGTTGATGTGAGAATCGAACGCACGCGAAATGGTTTGTTGTCATTACGCGATGCACGTCCGGAAACACAAAGTGATGAAACAAATGCAGGTTTAGGTGTTCGAGTAATTGTTAATGGGGCGTGGGGTTTTGCGTCTTCTCCTGAAATCTCAGTTGATGTTGCTAAAAAACTTGCACTCACTGCAGTTGCAATGGCTAAGACGTCAAAGCCTTTATCGACAGAGTTGGTTTCACTGGTTACCGAACCGGTCTATGCAAATCAGCAATGGGTCTCTGATTATGAAATCGATCCCTTCTCTGTTTCTGATTCTGAGAAGAAGGATCGCTTAGCTGATCTAAGTAATCGGCTACTTAAGAGCGGATCGGTTAATCACACTTCGGCACACACGATGTTCGTTAAAGAGCAGAAGCACTACGCCGATTCATATGGCACTAGCACCACTCAACAGCGTGTGCGATTGCAAACTCAGATTGAAGCGATTTCAATCGGTGAGCACGGTTTTGAATCTATGCGCACGCTTGCCGCTCCTGCCGGTTTTGGGTGGGAGTGGATGGGTAATAAGCATTGGGATTGGGATAGCGAGATCGCCGAACTACCAACGTTACTAGCCGAAAAAGTTGCAGCGCCCTCAGTTGAACCTGGCCGTTATGACGTGTTAGTTCATCCAACTAACTTGTGGTTGACGATTCATGAATCAATCGGACATGCAACTGAGTTGGACCGTGCAATTGGTTATGAAGCCAACTATGCGGGTACCTCTTTTGCTACCCCAGATAAATTGAATACTTTGAAATACGGGTCATCACTAATGAATGTGACTGGTGATCGAAATACTTCACATGGGTTGAGCACAGTTGGTTTTGATGATGAAGGAGTTGCGGCGCAACAGTGGGACATCATTAAAGATGGCGTGCTTGTTGGTTACCAATTAGATCGTCGTATCGCCGCACGAGTTAATCGTGATCGCAGCAATGGCTGCGCCTTTGCAGACTCCCCATCGCATGTGCCAATTCAGCGCATGCCTAACGTTTCCTTGCAGCCAAATCCAACCGGTCCAACGTATGAGGAAATGGTTGCATCAATGGAGGATGGAATTATTATCAAGGGCGATAAATCATGGTCAATTGATATGCAGCGATATAACTTCCAATTTACTGGCCAACAGTTTCATCGCGTCAAAAATGGCAAGATTGTCGGTCAATTAAAAGATGTTGCATACCAAGCAACAACTACTGATTTTTGGGGATCGATGAAAACCGTAGGTGGTCCATCTACTTATGTTCTTGGCGGTGCATTTAACTGCGGTAAGGCTCAACCGGGTCAGATTGCAGCGGTAAGTCACGGTTGCCCAGCGGCGATCTTCGACAAAGTAAATATTCTCAACACTGTTGCGGAGGCCGGAAAATGATTTCTGCTCAAGATTTAATTGAAAAAATCACATCGACTGCAACCTGCGATGACTGCATAGTTGTAGTTCAAGATAAAACTCAAGCAAATCTGCGTTGGGCAGCAAGCACGCTGACAACTAATGGTGTTATTACTCAAAGAAGCGTCACTGTTATCGCTTTTGTTGCAGTTGAAGGCGGCATGGCAGCTGGTGGAGTAAGCCGTACCGACGTGGCATTTGCTGATATTGAAAAACTTCTAGAAGAAGCCGTTGCCGCTGCAAAGGCAGCTGGGCCTGCTGATGATTACGCACCTCTTGCAACTGACTTATCTATTGGAGATTGGCATGCACCGCATGTTCCAACTGGACCAGAAGTATTTTCAACCTTTGCCCCAGCACTCGGCGATATGTTTTCCCGTTCAGTTGCTGATTCAATTGAACTCTTTGGATATAGCGAACACACAAGTGAAACAACGTGGGTAGGTTCAAAGGGTGGTCTGCGTTTACGTAAAGATTCACCCGTCGGCCGTGTTGAGATGACAGGAAAATCCCATGGTCGTTCTCGATCCACGTGGGCCGGAGTTGAAACCCGTGATTTTAAAGATGTTTCTGTGGCAGATATCGATGCTCAAATCCGTCAGCGCTTAACGTGGCAAGCAACTACGGTAGATCTTCCTGCTGGCCGTTATGACACCATCCTTCCTTCAGGTTCTGTCGCAGATTTGTTTACTTACATGATGTGGGTTTCAACTGCCCGAGATGCCCATGAAGGACAATCCGTATTTTCTAAAAAGGGTGGCGGAACTCGTATAGGTGAAAAACTTTCTAATCTTTCATTGCAGTTCTTTTCAGATCCGCAATACAAAGCGCTACCGGCATCAAACTTTGTTTCAACTGCAGTTAGTTCTCCGTTTTCATCAGTCTTTGATAATGGGCAACCCATTAAACGTGTTGACTGGCTTAAAGATGGTGTCTTGCAATCACTGATTCAGACACGGGCTTCAGCCAAGCTCACTAGTTTGGATTTCACTCCAATCGGTGAAAACCTAGTGATGAGCGTTGATGGAGCAAGTGGGTCGCTCGAGGATTTAATTAAAAAGGTAGATAACGGTCTTTTGCTTACAACATTCTGGTACATCCGAATGGTTGATCCAAACTCGCTACTTCTTACCGGCTTAACCCGTGACGGCGTTTATCACGTTAAAGGTGGCGAAGTAGTTGGTGCCACTAATAACTTCCGCTGGAATGACTCACCGGTATCTGCCCTTGGACGTATCGCTAATGCGGGTGCAACCGAATGGACTCAACCACGTGAGTGGGCCGGAGATATTACAAATATGGCAGTTCCACCATTAGTTATTAAAGATTTCAATATGTCTACGGTGAGCCCAGGAAGTTAATCTTTCTCGTTCCACGCAGCGTTTATTGTTTCGACAAAGTGCTCTAACGGCTGTGCACCTGAAATTCCATATTTCATATCAACTACGAAAAATGGAACTCCGGTCGCACCGAGTTGAGCGGCTAATTCACGATCTTCAATCACTTCATCGGTAAATTTGCCTGATTCTAAAATATTCATAGCTTCAACGGAATTAATCCCGATGCTCTCTGCAATTGCACAAAGGTCAGAGTGAGAAAAAACCGGCTTTGAGTTTTCGAAATATCCTGAATACATAGCCGTCAATAACTGGTCTTGCTTTCCAATTGTTTCCGCCCAAAGCAATAAGCGATGAGCATCAAAAGTATTTCCAGACAAAGTTTCATCCAAGTTGTAGCAGAGACCTTCACCATCGGCCACGGCACAAACATTTGCTTGCATTGCTTCTACTTCAGTCTCAGATACTCGGTACTTACTGGCGAGAAGTTCCTTGGTTGGAACCGTTTCGGCCGCATCAGGTTGCAACTGAAACGCGCGGTGGCGAATCGTGATTTGCTCCTTATGCTCGAAACCTTCTAAAGCTTTTTCAAGCCTTTTCTTACCAATAAAGCACCAGGGGCAGACAACGTCTGACCACACATCAATAATCATTGGGGAATTCTACTTCCAGCCATATGTGGGCGATACTTGAACCATGAGTTTTGAAGCCTCTGAACTTCCTTTGCCCCATTGGCGTAGGCAACACAAAGGGGAGCATCGTTTCCCGGTGGCAATGGTTGTCCTGATTGTTATCTTCTTGCAGTATTTATTGCCGTCAGAGCTTTCCCTACCTTTTCAAAAAATGGTCTGCTTCGTCGAAGCATTGCTTTTGGCAACAGTTATCCTCTTAGGATCAACCAGGATTTCAAGGCACCATTTTCCCAGCCGTGCAGCTGGAATGATTTTGACAACAATTATGACGCTATCCAATACTGGATCAGCAGTAAAACTTATAGATCAATTAATTAGCGCTTCCATAACAAATGCCGGTCGACTCCTTTGGTCAGGTGGTTCAATTTGGCTGACCAACATAGTTATTTTCTCTCTATGGTACTGGGATCTTGATCGCGGCGGACCTGGGGCTAGGGCGCAAGATTTGAAAGAAGTTCCAGACTTTTTGTTTCCTCAGATGTCTGATGAAAAGTATGCCGCGCCTGGCTGGCATCCAACTTTCTTTGATTACTTATACATTTCAGTAACTAATGCAAGTGCCTTTAGCCCAACTGATGCAATGCCTTTGGGGCGTTGGGCAAAACTTCTTATGATGATTCAGTCACTGACATCTTTACTTATGGTTGGCCTTGTAATTGCCCGTGCGGTAAATATTCTTCACTAAATCTAACTTGGGAAGTTTGTTTTCTTGTAAGGCTTTCCACTTTGATCATAAGTAGTCCATAAACCAGATTGAACACCAACTTTAAATGAACCTGAGCGAAGTTTTGTTCCATCTTTTCGAAACCACTCCCAGTACCCATGCATCTTCTCTTGCTTCATCTTTCCCTTTGATTTCAAAATCCCATTTGAATAAAACTCTACGTACTCCCCCGCTTTATTGGGATAAGAAGCATTTATCTGGGCGATCATGACTTTAATGATCTTCTTGAGCAGTGGCTTTGGAAAGGGCTTGTCTAATGAAAAATGTATCGAACCTTTAGTCTGAACATACTTTGATAGTTCTTTTTCTAGATACTTTGTTGTGGAGCCGCTGTATGGAAATACTGAGTTATGTGCCTTATATCCATCAAAACCAAGAACTGGAACGCCATCGATGGCGAAAGTTGGAATGCCATATTTAATGATTTCTTGAGCAGTCGGTAATTCTTCCAAAATATCGCTACGAAGTTGATTAAGGATTTCTCGTTGCTGCTTTTCGAATTTTTTCAAGTGAGCCGTGATTTGTGCCTTACTCATGGATTAATAACGCCTGCTGACAGTAGAACTAATACGGTTGTTCCAAGTGCAATTCGATAGATGATAAAAGGCATGAAACTTTTAGTCGAAACAAATTTGAGTAGCCATGCAATCACCGCATATCCAACGACAAAAGCAATGGCAGTTGCTACAAATGTCTGAGGCAAGGTGAAAACATTGGTGGCGGCAGATGCGCCAAATGCATCTTTAAGTTCGTACAAGCCGCTTCCAAATACTGCCGGTATCGCTAATAAGAAGGAGTATCGCAAAGCGGCTTCGCGTGTGTATCCAAGGTAGCGACCCATAGCAATCGTGGCACCTGAACGTGAGACACCTGGAATAAGTGCAAGTGACTGAGCAAGGCCATAGAGAACTCCATGTTTTGCGTTGAGCTGATCAAGATTTCTAACCTTCTTGCCGTAATGATCTGCCCATCCCAAAATAATGCCAAAGATAATCATGACTGATGCGATTAACCATAGTGAGCGAAAATCATTGGTAATGATGTCTTTGCCGAGTACTCCAAGAACGACTACTGGAATGCTGCCGATAATAATGAGCCAACCCATGCGAGCTAGAGGCTTTTCATCGGTGGCTAAATCTTTACGCATTACTACTTGCTTGAACCAGGCCACGATGATTTGCTTGATGTCGTTACGGAAGAAAAGTAATACAGCAAGTTCAGTTCCTATTTGAGTAATTGCTGTAAAGCGAGCTCCTGGATCTTGAGCTTTACTAAAGAATTCACCTGCTATGCGCAGATGAGCGCTGGATGAAATTGGTAAAAATTCAGTAAGCCCTTGAAGGATTCCTAAGAAGATTGATTCAAACAATGAGCTCACCTATTCATTCGATTATCAGTGCCTAATGGTATCTGGCACCGATTTTTTAAAGGGCTAAATCGCTATTTTTTCCGATTTGCCTGCAAAGAAACCAACTAAACCAAGGAGAATTCCGATTGCTACTGGCACTATTAATGCTGAACGCCAACTGAGTGTGGCATCGAAAATCGCTCCTACTATTCCGGGCGCAAATGCGGCCATTAAATAGCCAATGGACTGGGCCATGATTGAAAGTGAACGCGTCTCCCCCGCATCAATACTTCGGGTAACCGTGAGCAAAAGTGAGAGCGGGAATGTTATTGACAGACCAATATTTGAAATCAGCAACCAAATAACTAAGCGCGGTCCGGAATCGAAAATTACAGCGGCAAAACTCAGTGAAATCATTAAGCCCATCAAAAAGAGGAAGCCGCGCATATTCTTTAACTTTGATGCGTAATGTGGGGCTGCAATTCCTATCGCTGATCCCATAAATCCAGTGATTGAAACCACCAGACCCGCATGACTGAGCGAATATCCCTTTGAAACCAAGATCGTTGGCAACCAAGTGGCGGTGCCGTAAAAAAGCATAGATTGCAGCCCAAAGAACACAGCGATACTCCAAGCCGCTGGCTTTCTAAAAAGAGCGGTATGGAATTTTGAACTAACTTCCATATGTCCGGTTTCATGCGCTTTCGAAATTCGAATTAACCACCATGTTGACGAGATAAGTCCAATAACTAACCATGGAATCATCGAAAGTCGCCATCCCCATGAAGTGGCCTCAGCTAATGGAACTGCTACAGCTACTGAAAGTGCGGCAAAACTTCCCATCACAGTTATGTAAATACCCGTTAATAAACCTGAATGATTAGGGGCATTTTCCTTAACCCAGACTGGTAGAGAAAAGTTAAGTACCGCAATTGCAATTCCAACTGTGATTGATGAAATAAATAGCATTGGAACATTTCCTACAGCTCGCAAGAAGATTGCAGCTGTTAAAACGGTAAGCGTCCAGGCAATTACTTTATTGGTTCCACCGATTCTGCCGACTAAGGGCATTAAAAAGGCGCTGCCTGCAAAACAAAGTACTGAGAGCGATGTAAGAAAAGAAAGGTGAAAAGAGCTCAGGTGGTACTGCTCTTTAAGTATCGGATAAAGCGGGCTAATGATTGTTAGCCCGGCGCGCATATTAATAGCAGTAATAAAGATAGGTAAGCCTTTGCGAATTGCTTCTCGGTTAGTCATCGCATTTGAAGGCACCGCAAAAGCCTATCTGAGTTGTAGTTACAACCCTATTCTTCTATCGCTTTTGCAAACTGGCTGGCGTATAAATCGAAGTAAAAGCCTTTTGTAGCCATTAGCTCCTCATGTTTTCCTTGCTCAATAATTTTCCCTTTATCCATCACTAAAATCGTGTCTGCATCACGGATGGTTGATAATCGATGGGCGATAACGAAACTAGTTCGGCCTTGGCGCAATTTAGCCATTGCATGTTGAACCATAACTTCAGTTCGGGTATCTACTGATGAAGTCGCCTCATCTAAAATCAAAATTGCAGGATCTGCCATAAAGGCACGGGCTATTGTTATTAGCTGCCGCTCACCGTTAGAAACAGTTGAGTTGTCGTCAGAAACTAATGAGTCATAACCATCGGCAAGTGAGCGCATGAAGTGGTCAATATTTGCTGCAGTTGCCGCCTCTTTTACTTTTTCATCACTTGGGTCTTGACTTCCAAAAGCGATATTTTCACGCATTGATCCGGCAAAGAGCCACGTATCTTGAAGGACCATTCCAAATTGCTTACGTAAATCATCGCGAGTAAAGGATCGAATATCTTGACCATCTAGAGTTATTCGTCCTGAATCAACTTCATAAAAACGCATAATGAGATTCACCAAAGTTGTTTTGCCAGCTCCAGTTGGTCCAACAATCGCAACTGTTTGACCGGGGGTAACTTTCAAATTCAGATTTTCGATAAGTGGTTGCTCTTTGCTGTAACTGAAATCCACGTTTTCAAAACGCACTTCGCCAACTGCGCGCCCAATTTTCACAGGCGCTGTCGTGTCAGGAATCTGCTCCGTAGCATCGAGGAGTTCAAATAAACGCTCTGCCGAGGCGACTCCGGACTGAACGCTATTCATTAATCCGGCGATCTGAGCTAGGGGCATTCCAAATGAGCGAGAGTATGAAATAAATGCCTGTACGTCTCCAAGTGTCATGGAACCTGTTGCGACGCGATATCCGCCAAGAACGGCAATTCCTACATAAATTAGATTAGAAACTAGCTGTGTTGTTGGTTGAATAATGCTTGAAATGAACTGGGCCTTAAAGCTTGAATCCCTTAGCTCGGTATTTAATGTAGAAAAATCAGCAATTGCACTTTCTCTGCGGCCAAATACCTTCACCAAAGAATGGCCCGTATGCATCTCTTCAACATGGCCATTGAGTTTTCCAGTCCAATCCCATTGGGCAACAAACTCGCGCTGGGATCGTTTAGCAATTCGTACTGAGAAGAAAATACTTATCGGGATCGCAACTACAGAGATCAAGGACAATTCCCAGCTAATCCAAATCATCATGGCTAAGACAGAAATGATTGTTAGAAGTGAGTTAAGTATCTGCGACAAACCCTGCTGCAATGAGTTGGAGATATTGTCGATGTCATTTGTAACGCGACTCAACAGATCCCCGCGAGACTGAGTATCAAAATAACTAAGCGGTAGCCGACCAATTTTTTCTTCAGCTAATCGGCGTAATCTAAAGACTGAACGTTGGGTTACACCGGCCATGAGATAAGCCTGAATCCACATTAAAAATGATGCGACGGCATAAAGAGCGATAGCTAGAAACAAAACCTTTGCGACGGAATTAAAATCAACACCAATTCCTGGAACCACAGAACTCTTATCCAACATATCGGCTAAGCGATCTTGTCCTTTCACGCGCAAGCCCGCGACGGCTTGAGCCTTTGTCACACCTTCGGGAAGTTGATGACCAAGGAATCCATAAAAAATATAGTTAGTTGCGCGACCAAGAATCTTTGGGCCAAATGATCCCACCACAACGCTTACCGTAATAAGGGAAAGTACAAGCGAGAGAACTTTTCGCTCTGGACCTAACTCTTTAAGTAATCGCTTAAGTGAGCCTTTGAAATCCTTAGTTTTAGCTGGAGGTGCACTAAACATTCCGGCCATTGGCCCGCCGCGCGGCCCACCGCCGGCACTTGGACGTGTCGCGCTCATGCTGCTTCCTCTGGACTTAGCTGAGAGAGCACAATTTCTTTATATATCTCACACTCGCGCATTAAATCTTGGTGCTTACCAATTCCAACGACATGGCCCTGGTCTAAAACGATTATCTGATCCGCGTTGAGGATTGTGCTCACGCGTTGAGCGACGACAATCATCGTCGATTCTTTGGCATTTTGTTCTAGAGCATTACGAAGATTTAAGTCAGTCGTAAAATCAAGAGCTGAAAAACTATCGTCAAGAATATAGATTTTAGGCTTCTTGATCACTGCACGAGCAATCGCTAACCGCTGGCGTTGGCCACCTGAAAAATTTGTTCCCCCTTGTGAAACCGGAGCCAATAACTGCTCCTCTTTCTCTTCAACAAAACTCTTTGCTTGTGCAATTTCCAAAGCTTTCCACATTGCTTCATCGCTTGCATCACTATCACCGTAAGCAAGATTAGAAGCGATTGTTCCACCGAAGAGAAAGGCACGCTGAGGTACTAAACCAATGTTCTTCCATACTTCTTCCAACTCTTGCTCGCGTACATTGACGCCATCAATGAGAATCTCACCCAATGTCGGATCTATAAATCTTGGAATCAAATTAGCTAAAGTTGTTTTCCCGCTACCGGTACTTCCAACAATTGCAGTGAATTGACCTGGTTTGGCCGTAAATGAAACCCCTGAAAGAACGGGATGTTCAGCACCTGGGTATCGAAATTCAACATCTTTGAACTCAACCACACCGAGTTTTTCTTTTGGTTGAATCGGATTAAGGGTTTCAACCACCGATGAAGGAGTAAGTAGGACCTCTTGGATACGTTCGGCACTGGCTGCTGCTCGTGGAATCATTAGAGACATCATCACTGCCATCATGACACTAGAAAGAATCTGCATAATGTAGGCAAGAAAGGCCGTTAAATTTCCAATCGGCATATTCCCGGCATCAACTAGCTTTCCACCAAACCAAATTACGGCAACGCTGGTTAAGTTCAATATCAGCATTAGTGATGGAAACATCACGGCAAATGTGCGAGTTACGCTCAAGCTAGTGTTCATTAAATCTTGGCTGGCGTCAGCAAATCGTTTTTCTTCAAAACCCGTCTTAACAAATGCCCTAATTACTCGGACACCGGATATTTGTTCTCGTAAAACTAAGTTAATCCGATCAATTTTAATTTGCATGGTTCTAAATAGAGGAACTACTCGGCGGAGCAGAACCCATATTAGAAGTGACATCAGTGGTGTAACTACAAGCAAGAGCAGTGAAAGTTTGGCGTTGGTCTTAACCGCCATAATTGATGCGCCAATACCTGTGATTGGTGCACTGAGCATCATTGTTAAGCCCATAAAGAGAACCATTTGGACTTGCTGAACATCATTGGTATTTCTAGTGATTAGTGATGGTGCTCCAAAGCTATTGAGTTCGCGAGTAGAAAATCTTTCTACTGCAGCAAAAACGGCGCCACGTAAATCTGCGCCAAAAGCCATAGAAATTCGCGCACTCAAGTAACCCAACAAAATCGAAGAACCCATTACTAAGGCCGAAGAGGCCAACATGATAAAACCAATTCGCCAAATGTATGAGATATCGCCTTTGGCTACACCGTTATTAATTAGCTCTGCATTGAGATTCGGCAGATACAAGTTGGCAATAGATTGCACTAAAAGAAGAATAGAAATCGCTGCGACGGTATAGCGATATGGATGTAAGTACTCTTTCAGTAACTTAGTTAACAATTATCATCCCAACGCTCGATGGAATTATGTCAGAGTCACAGGTATTTATCATTGTGGGCAAGGATTACAATGCTTTTATGAGCAAACTATTTGAGCCACTGACCTTGAGATCTGTAACTTTTACTAACCGCGCATGGGTCTCTCCGATGTGCCAATACTCAGCCGTTGACGGCTTTGTAGGCCAATGGCACCGAGTTCATTTAGGCGCATTTGCCACGGGTGGTCCGGGTTTGATCATGGTGGAGGCGACAGGAGTTGTTCCCGAAGGTCGGATCTCTGTTGCGTGTCCTTCCATTGAAGACGATGCCCATGCACAAGCATTCACATCTATTATCGATTTTGCTCACGAACACAATGTGAAGATGGGGATTCAGTTAGCTCACGCAGGTCGCAAAGCTTCAACAACAAAACCAGGCAGTGACCACCTTATGGCGACTCTCAATGAAGGTGGATGGCAAAGTGTTGGTGCATCACCGATTGCATTCCACGGATATATGGAACCGCACGAACTTACAATTCCTGAAATCAAAGAGTTGGTTAAGTCCTTTGCTGCAGCTGCAGTGCGTGCAGTTAACGTTGGTTTTGATGTCATTGAAATCCATGCCGCGCATGGATACCTTCTCCATTCCTTTTATTCACCATTGAGCAATAAACGCAGCGATGAATATGGTGGAGATTTCGCAGGTAGAACCAGATTCCTTTTAGAAACCACAAAAGCTGTTCGTGATGCCATTCCAGATGGCACACCACTATTTGTTCGAATCTCAGCCACAGACTGGGTCGATGATGGCTGGAATTTAGTTGACTCAATTGAATTAAGTTCCCAGCTCAAATCACTCGGCGTCGATCTCATTGATGTATCAACCGGTGGAAATCTTCATAACGCACCCATTAAGGCAACTCCTGGTTTCCAGGTTCCATTCGCAACTGCGATTCGCACAGAAGTTGGCATTCCAACATCTGCAGTTGGTTTGATTACTGAGCCTGAACAAGCTGAACATATTTTGGAAACTAATGAAGCCGATGCGATCTTCTTGGCGCGAGCAATGCTTAGAAATCCACGTTGGGCACTGTATGCAGCTGAAAAGCTAGGTATAAAAATCCCTTGGCCTACGCAGCTTGAGCGCGGCAGGACATTGAATTAATTCACTAATTGCAAAGCCCTCGCAAATAGCTGATTTTAACTGTTAATTCTCCGTTCACATAGATTTAGTTGAAATTTCAACTAAATTGCTATATGGTGCTCCTGTGTCACATTCAGTGACCTCAATCAGATATCTACCAAAGGAATATTCATGTCAGTTCTTTCAACTTTGCCAGCAGGTACATACACAATCGACGGATCACACAGCCGCGTAGGCTTTAGTGCACGTCACGCAATGGTTACAAAGGTTCGCGGTTCATTTAATGAGTTCTCAGGATCAGCAGTGGTTGCTGATGGTGCAGCATCATTAACGATTGAAATCAGCGCGGCATCAATCGACACTCGCAATGCAGACCGCGATGGCCACCTACAGTCACCAGATTTCTTCGATGCAGCAACATTCCCAAACCTAACTTTTGCTTCAACATCTGTTAAGGATTCAGGTTCAGACAAGCTTGTTGTCGAAGGAAACCTAACAATTAAAGATGTAACTAAGGCAATCACAATTGAATTCGAGTACTCAGGTACTGCTGTAGATCCATACGGTAATGCTCGTTACGGCTTCGAAGGTTCTTCTGAAATCAACCGCAAGGATTTCGGTCTTGTTTGGAACGCTGCTCTTGAAACTGGTGGAGTTATCGTTTCTGATGCAATCAAGCTTGAGTTCGAAATCTCAACAATCGCTGCAGTAGCTGCTGTTGTAGCCTAGTAATTTAACGAAGAAAAGCCCCGAGAGATATCTCGGGGCTTTTTCGTTTTCAATACTTTTAGAATTTTAGGAATGTCGCTGTCCCCCATTTTTACGTATCTGCCACATCACAGGTAGAAAGTGAATCCAATCATTGCGTGGTTGTGAATTAGGAGCACAATCAAATTGCAAAAGCCTCTTTTGCAATTATTAGAGAGTTGGAAGAAAAATGAAGGCTCTAGTCTATGGAGGACCAGGTAAGAAGGAATGGAAAGAAGTTCCAGACCCAAAAATCCAAAAGCCAACAGATGTCATTGTTAAGGTAGAAACCACAACAATTTGCGGTACTGACCTGCATATTCTTAAAGGCGATGTTCCTGCAGTTACTCCTGGCCGTATTCTTGGTCATGAAGGCGTAGGAACAATCACTGAAGTTGGTAGCTCTGTGGCTAATTTCAAAGTCGGTGATCGCGTAATTATCTCTTGTATTAAATCTTGCGGTGCTTGCAAGAACTGTAAGGCTGGTTTGTATTCACATTGCCTTGGTGAAGAAGGCGTTTCCGGTCTGGGCTGGGTATTCGGCCACTTAATCGACGGAACACAAGCAGAGTTAGTGCGCGTACCTTATGCAGATAACTCTCTGCACTTAATGCCTGCCGGTACAACTGACATCGAAGCCGTGATGTTGTCAGATATCTTGCCAACTGGCTTTGAGATGGGCGTTCAATATGGCGCGGTTAAGCCTGGCGATGTAGTTGCTGTAATTGGAACTGGTCCAGTTGGATTAGCGGCGATTATCACCGCTGGTCTGTACGGAGCAGCACGGGTGATTTCAATTGATCTCGATAAGAATCGACTTGAAAAATCCCGCGAATTTGGAGCAACAGATGTTGTTGTCTCCGGTTCACCAAAATGGCGTGAAGAAGTTATGGCCATGACTGATGGTGCTGGAGTTGATGTAGCTATTGAGGCTGTCGGTATTCCGGAGACATTCGAAATGGCAACACAAATAGTCCGCCCAGGTGGCCATGTAGCTAACGTCGGAGTACATGGAAAGCCCGTGTCTCTAGCCCTTGAGAACTTATGGATTCAAAACATCTCCATCAGTATGGGTCTAGTTAATACCAATACAACACCACTGCTGCTTAAGTTAGTTGAGAGCAAGAAGATTGATGCAGCAAAATTTGCAACACACTTCTTCACTTTCGATCAATTTATCGATGCATACGACACATTTAGTCGTGCAGCTGAAACTAAAGCACTCAAGGTCGTTATTACGCATAAGTAGTAACTCTCATTTAACTGTCGGTTACGTAACATTAGTAACCGACAGTTTTATGTGAAGATGTATAGTCTTTTCTATGCCAAAGAAGATTCACCCACTGACCCTTCCAGCAATCGCCCTATCTTTAATGACTGTTATATCTGCAGTCGCAGGTTTGAATGTGGCACTTCCTTCCATCGCAAGAGATTTAGGTGCGACACAAACTCAGTTGACGTGGATTGTTGATGCCTACACCGTTGTATTTGCTGGTCTCTTACTTCTTTCAGGGGCGTTATCTGATCGCTTTGGCCGACGAAATGGTTTGGTTTTTGGTCTGATAATTTACTTAGCCGTTGCTTCATGGGGTTTAGTTGTAAATAGCGTCGACCACTTAATAATTCTCCGCGCAGTTATGGGGATTGGCGCAGCTTTCATAATGCCATCAACACTTTCAGTGATTACGGCCTCCTTTCCCCCAGAAGATCGCTCGCGTGCCGTCGGTGTTTGGGTGGGCGTAGCTGGCGGAGGTGCATTCATTGGCTTATTTGGTAGTGCCTTCCTCATGCGTTATTACTCCTGGCATTCATTCTTTGCCATGAATATGACACTTGCTGTTCTGGGATTAATTGGAGCACTCACAGTAGTTCCAAATTCAGCTGATACAACTGGCAAAAAGTTAGATGTTATTGGCGGGTTAATTTCAATTCTTCTAGTTGGCGGTTTGGTCTATGCAATTATCGAAGGTGCAGAACTTGGCTGGGGTTCAATCCAGGCAATTAGCGGATTCATTCTTACTGCGATTGCCTTGCCAACCTTCATAATCGTAGAGCTACGAAAAGATGCTCCGCTTCTTGATCCACGGTTATTTACCAACCGAGGATTCACAATGGGTTCACTCTCAATTTTGCTACAGTTTTTTGGCCAATTTGGTTTTATCTTTGTTGGTTTACAGTTTCTACAGTTTGTCTATGGCTTAACACCATGGCAGGCAGTGCTTCGACTCATGCTTGTTCCATTTATTGTGCTTCCAATGTCACGTGTAGCTGGTGTTTTAAGTAAGACAATTCCTCAGAAATATCTCGGTTCATTTGGTTTGTCATTCCTGGCTATTGGAATGTATGTATTTAGCACGATGCCATTAACTTTTTCCTACACCCATTTTTGGACTGGTCTGGCTCTCTTTGCATTTGGTATGGCTCTAGCCTCCACCCCAGCAACAACAGCAATTACTAATTCGTTACCTGCCGATAAACAAGGTGTTGCTTCGGCAGTTAATGATGTTTCTCGTGAAGTTGGTAGCGCGCTTGGCATCGCGATTGTTGGTGCAATCCTTAACACCACATATCGAAGTGGAATGGCCGATGCTGTAAAAACACTTCCCGCTGCCCTGGCGGACAAAGTTTCTCACTCCATTGCATTTACAAGCATGCCCGCACCTGTCGGAATGGAAACTAAGTTTGAAGCGTTGAAACAAACTGCATTTAAATCATTTCAGCATGGAACATCTTTAAGCATGCGAATGATTATGTATGTGGCAATTGCCACGGCTATAACGATCTTCATCTTCGCACCTAAGAAAACGCACGAAATAAGCAAGTAAAGAGTTAGAAGGCCTTCTTCTTCTGGTCCATAATCTTCAAGATCATTGGGGTGAAAATCAACTGCATTGCCAAACCCATTTTCCCACCGGGAATCACAAGTGTGTTTGGTCGGGTCATCCACGAGTTATTGAGCATTGATAGCAAGTATGAGAAATCAATTCCTTTGGCATTAGTGAAGCGAATGATCACCATGCTCTCATCGGCAGTTGGAATATCACGGGCAATGAATGGATTTGAAGTATCTACGATGGGCACTCGTTGAAAGTTGACATGGGTCTTAGAAAACTGTGGGCATATATATTTTACATAATCTGGCATGCGCCGCAATATTGTGTCAACGACAGCTTCTTTGGAATATCCTCGAGCTGATTGATCTCTATGCATCTTTTGAATCCACTCAAGGTTAATGATTGGTACAACACCTACGAGTAAATCAACATGCTTAGAAACATCAATTTCATCATCGGAATAGGCACCGTGCAGGCCTTCGTAGAAAAGAACATCGGTTCCAGCTGGAATCTCTTGCCAAGGAGTAAATGTTCCAGGGCTTTGATTAAAAGGCTTAGCCTCTACGTCGTCATGCAAATAGAGCCGTGATTTTCCTGTTCCATCAACTCCATATTCTTCAAAGAGATTTGATAGCTCTGGAAGTAAATTCGCATCAGGCCCGAAGTGACTTAAATGTTTTGGACCGGCCTTTTCGGCGGCAGCCATGCGTTCGCGCATTTCAATGCGGTCATATCTATGAAAAGAGTCGCCTTCAATGACTTGGGCATTAATCAATTCACGGCGAAAGATATGCTGAAAGGAGGCTTTCACTGTAGTTGTTCCCGCACCTGAAGAGCCGGTTACAGCGATTACAGGAAATTTCTTTGACATCTGTTCTCCTTTTTTCTATTTATCTAAGTAAAGTGAACGCTCACCAAAAAGTGGGGAGTCATATGGAGTATCTGTTCCTGCGTCGTATTCACCGTGGTATCGCTCAACACGTTCAACTTCACGTTTTGATCCAAGAATCACAGGAATGCGCTGGTGAATAGAGGTAGGTTCGACTTCAAGCATTCTGCCCCTTCCGGTACTTGCCCAACCACCGGCTTGTTCAACAAGCATGGCCATGGGATTTGCTTCATACATCAGGCGCAATCTGCCGGGCTTACTCGGATCCCGAGTATCTCGCGGGTACATAAAAATTCCGCCGCGCAAGATAATTCTATGAACTTCAGCAACCATAGATGCAATCCATCGCATATTGAAGTCATGATTGCGAACTCCAGTTGAGCCCTCTTTACACTCCGCGATGTAGCGAGCAATTGGTGGCTCCCAAAAACGTGAATTGCTTGTATTTATTGAATACTCGGAAGTTTCTTCAGGAATAGTGATTGAAGGATGCGTCAAGATGAAGTTTCCAGTGTCGCGATCAAGAGTAAATCCATGTGTTCCACGACCAAGAGTTAAAACCAACATCGTTGATGGTCCATATATCGCATAGCCAGCTGCAACTTGGTTGATGCCTTGTTTCAGGAAATCTTGCGTAGTTGGTGGGGAGTTATCTTCTTTTGCCAATATTGAAAAAATCGTGCCAACAGATACATTGAAATCAATATTGCTGGAACCATCAAGTGGATCAAAGAGCAAAAGATATCGCCCCCGTTCTTGTTCTGCAGGTATTTCATATGCAAGCTCTAACTCTTCTGAAACCATGCCGGCTAACTGGCCGCCCCATTGGCACTGTTCAATAAAGGCTTCATTACTAATGATGTCTAACTTCTTTTGAACTTCACCTTGAACGTTTTCAACTTCAGCTGAACCTAGATAACCACCAAGAGCGCCTTTTGCCAACATCGCAGAGATACTTATTACCGCCGTTGCAACATCAATGAGTAGCGAACTCAAATCAGTTAACTCGGGATCAAAACTAATCTCATTAATCAGAAATTTACTTAGGGTCGTATTTGTTGAACGCATGAATTACCCTTTAAATCCAAGAACGTCGCGCCAGCCAGGAAAGAGTTCATCAGAATCCCAATGAAATGTTTCTAACGCTCCGCGGAGTTCAGGATGGGTTAGCGCGTACTCAGGAAGTGAAATACCGACCTTCCACGCTTCCTCTGCTTGGCGCAATGACTTTGCACCAGCAGTGCCGCCACCTTTATGACCAAATGCGCCGCCGCCAGAAGTTTGAATGACATTTGAATGGCCAAGGTTTTCAAAGAAGCCAGGCAAGCGAAGTGCATTCATTCCACCGGAGATAATCGAAGTGGACGACTTCATGCCATTCCATTCTTGGTGGAAAAATGGACCATCAGTGCTGTCATTTTCTAATACAAATGCAAGGTTCTTATCTTTCTTTTCACCTTCCATCTTTCCGTAGCTCATCGTGCCAACATGCATCCCTGAGGCGCCGATAATGCGCGCCATTTTGCAGTGTACGTACGAGGTGTAGCCACGCATACTCTGCGGACTAGTAACTGCGCCATGACCAGCGCGGTGATAATGCAAGAAAACATTTGGAAAATGACGTCGCACTGTTGTTACTGCAGTACCTCCGGCCAGATAGCCATCGACAAGAAAAGCAACGTGATCTGCATCATCACCAAAAGCTTTCAAAATAAACTCACCGCGAGCGATGATTTCTAAGGGATCATCTGCAGTGACATTTGCAGAGAAAAGCTTGGCTTCACCTGTTTCATCCTGAGCTCTGCGCATCGCATCGGCAACTAGTGGAATAGTTTCCTTAAGCGGAGCATAAATTTGGTTTCCCTGTGGCTCATCATTTTTAATGAAATCTCCACCCAGCCAAAACTCATGGCATGCATCTGCAAATGGCTTTGGACGCAAACCTAGCTTTGGTTTAATAATCGTTCCAACAACCATTCCGCCATTAACTACTGGCCTACCGAGAACTTTCCACATATCGGCGATATTTCTATTTGGACCATCAAAGAGAGCTAAGAACGCTGGTGGGAAATAGAAGTCATGGAGTTTTCCATATTCAACATCGCCCATACCCTGGTTGTTTCCAATTACAAGTGTTAGAAAAGAGGCCATCATTGCTTTGCCATCGGTGATATTGCGATCAAAGAGCTCTAACGGATAAGCAATCTTCATTACCTCGTTAGCTGGATCTATTTCATAAACAAGAGCGTCAATCCCCCGAGTAAAATCATCGGTGGTTCCTACTTCAACATTTGTGCCAGTTGAGGATTCAGCGGCAAAGTGTGCAGCCGTTGATAAGAAATCAGCATTATTCTTTGGCTTCATGACATATGCACAAAGCACATGCTTGCCCTCAGCTATTAAGTCGGCTTCGTTTAAGTCAAGACGGGCATATCTATTGGACTGGTCCATTGCATCACCTATATCTCCGTTGGCCGCTTCTAAGTTGCAGAGATTGTGACAGTCAATGAGTTATCACTGAATAGCGAACTGCAGGGGTAGCACTTCTCTAAAACTAAGCCTTTTTTACGATGCTTGATTTAAGGTTCATTGGACCAAAACCATCTACCTTGGCATCGATATCGTGATCTCCTGGACCATCTACTAAGCGAATATTGCGAACCTTGGTTCCAACTTTGAGTGGTGTTGAACTGCCCTTAACTTTCATATCCTTAATGATTGTCACGTCGTCGCCATCGGCCAGAATATTTCCGGCGGAGTCTTTAATTACGCGATGGGGTTGCTCTTCATCGATGGCATCATTTGGGTTCCACTCATGCGCGCATTCTGGACAGACCAGGAGTTCGCCCATTTCATAGGAATATTCAGATTTGCATTCAGGACATGGTGGAAGTTCGCTCATAGCTCCAGTTTAGCCTGTAGTAAAATTTCGCTATGACATTTACTGGACTCAATCTTCTCGGCGTACTTCTTGCATTTGTTGTCTCTTTTATCAGCGGGGCTATTTGGTTTGGACCAAAGACTTTTTATCCAGTTTGGATGAAAGCCCGCGGTATTGAATCAGGTCAATTAACTGCTAATCAAAATAAGCCCGTTCTGTTCTTTGGTGGAACGATTATTGGTGTTTTAGTACAGACGCTAACGTTGGGATTGATCATTAACTCACTCCAAAAGTACCAACCCAACCTCGGCATACTTGACGGCGCAGGAGTTGGCTTTGCCCTAGGCGTTGGAATTTCAATGTTCTCTTCACTTTCTCATCGCCTCTTCGGTGGAGAGAATTTGAGAGTCTGGATCATCGAAACTGCTAATGATGCGCTTAATCTGACAATTGCTGGGGCAATAATCGCTTACTTTAACTAAGCCAGTATCGTCACATTCAAAAGGGTCAAGATTCCAAGGACGGCAAAAACTGCCGCT
>CAIJYZ010000077.1 GCA_903825015.1 uncultured Actinomycetes bacterium | reverse complement strand
GTGCCGGAATGGCATCAGGCAGCATGATGGCTGGCTTAACTATGAATATCTCTGACTGCACCGCCGAACACTCATTAGGACAAGCAATCGGTGGCTTAAAGCATGTTCCTCACGGTCTAACAATTGGTTTAGTTTTAGTTGAAACACTTACTCGCGAAGCGAAGATTGTTTCTGAAAAAATGGAGCGCGTTGCCGATGCGATGGGTGTGCCACAAGATGGCACTAAGGATGGATCTCGTTGCGTCAACGCAGTTAGCAAAATCCTTGCCGAGCTGCAATTTCCAGTGCTTTCTTCCCTTGGCTTTGTCGAAGGTGACATTGATGAACTAGCCGAGATCGCACTTAAGGATTTCTTCATTACACAAGCTCCAAAGCCATGGAGCAAGCAAGAAGTCGTAGATGCATTTATGTCAGCGTTAAAACTAGAAAGCCGCGTTGCTTAACTGGTGGAGGAAGTTTTAACTAACCCATCTGTTATTCGGGTAACTGCACTTCTCAAAGAACTTGGTTGTTCTGGCGAAGTCACAATTCTTTCTGACTCTGCTCGCACCGCCCTTGATGCAGCTAATGCCTTAGGCATCGAAGTTGGCCAAGTGGCATCGTCCATTGTTTTTAAGCTCCCAAGCGGTAATCCGCTGCTAGTAATTACAAGCGGGCGCCATCGTGTTGATACTGAATTAGTTGCAAAGAACTTAGGTATCGAAAAGCTACACCGCGCAGATGCCGACTTTGTAAAGAACGCTTCGGGCTTTTCTATTGGTGGAGTCTCCCCCGTTGGTTGGGTCAATCAACCAGAGATTACATTGATCGATTTGGCCCTTGATGAACATGAAATCGCTTGGGCCGCCGCCGGTCATCCACATTCGGTCTACCCAACTTCATTTGCCGAACTACAACGCGTAACCGGTGCAACACCGATGGTTGTTGGCGAATAAAGCCAAAACCTTGTAAAGGAAATACCGCAGCTATGCGTAATAGGGGTATGAGCAAACGAGAGTTTGAGGATTTCTACCTCGCAAATAGAACCCCCTGCTTTCGTGCGCTTTGTGTAACTGTTCCAAGCTTTGCCGAAGCGGAAGAATTAGTCGCAGAGGGATTTACCCGTGCTTATGCCGACTGGGCAACATTGCGAAAGCATCCAGCTCCAGCCGCATGGGTCGTTCGAACTGCGCTTAATCTGCATCGCGATAACTGGCGCAAGAGAAATACCTCTAAACGCCATTTAGTTGCCGTTTCAGAGAGTTATGAGGATCAATCAGAAATGCTTGATCCGGCTTTACTGCGTCAAATGAGACGACTTCCTGAGCAGCAACTTTTAGTAATTATCTACCGGGTATTGCTGGATCTATCAACGGAGCAAACCGCAGCTGAAATGGGAATTTGCCCAGGAACAGTTTCTACGCATTTAAAACGAGGGCTTGCCTCTTTGCGCGAACTCTTGGAACCGCAGGATCAAAAGGAGGCTATCAATGAATAACGAATTTAACTCACATGATGAAATGACCGAAAGGGAAGCAGAATTGTTATCTAAAAAACTATTAGAAAAGTTTTCGAAAGTTGCATCCAGCGAACCAGCGCTGAATTTTTCAAATACTTCAGGAAATAAAGCAAAGTTTGGTTGGATCGGAGCAGTCGCTGCAGTTGGTATAGCAGCCCTGGCCTTTAACCTGACTACAGGCGTGGCACCAACAACATGGGCAGCTGATCCTACAGATCTGACTGCCGCAGAAATTAAAACAATCAGTGCGCTATGTGTTGAAACTATTGCAGGACCTGCAATGCCAGGTACAGAAGGCGCAGTTGGTGTTGAAGAACCTGGCGTGAAAGTAGTTCCAGATTCGCAGGACCCTAATCAAAACGCGGTGGTTGGCAAGATGCAGGATTCAGCAATCCCGGGTGCTTCTACGCTTCCTCCACTCTTTGCTTTTGATTTTCGTGATGGAAATGGTTTCGCGATGTACGTAGATGAAACTACTGGTGCATCAGTTACCTGCAGCATTGAATCTGATGGTGAAAGCTTTAAGACAACAGGTTTCACAAGTTCACAAGCATTGGAGAGCAATAAACTCGTTGTGGCTTCAATGCTAGTAAAAGGAAAAGAATTTACTTCAGCAATCGGCTCTTTAGTTGATGGTGCAACACATGTAGAACTGCGCGCCAAAGGCTTTGAAACTGGCCATGCAAGCGTATTTGGTAAGAACTGGGCGATCTTCTGGCCAGGATTTGAAAATGCTTCGTTGGTTCAGCTAGATGATTCAGGGAAGATTCTCGACGAAACCACGTTATAAAACCTGTGAAGAAAAGGACTCGTGCGAAAACTCTTGCGCGGGTTCTTTTCTTTGTAGGATTTCACTATAAAAGTTAGCTAACAATCGAAAGAAATCGATATTTAGCAGCAAGATCCTCCAGAAGATTCACCTGAACTACAGCAACCTCCTTCTGAATTTCCACAACCACAGCCTTTTTCTTCAGCAGTAGCTATTTCCTTTGTTTCAATCTTTATGTCAGCCATGGTGAGCCTTTCTCATGCTTCTAGGTCAGCGAGCCTACTCCCCTGATAATTGAAGCACCCTATGAAGTTACAGAACTAGCACTCAGAACATTCAGACATGCGAGAATAATCCAATGAAGTCCAGAACCTTTGAATGGCTAGGCGTAGTAACTGCAATTGTTTATTCGCTACTGGTTGCTGCAAATATCGGTGCTGAGTTCATTGGTTTCACATTACTGCTTACCTCTTCTGCTCTCATCGGTATTTGGGCATACCTTGGAAAGCACAAAGGAATTCTCTTCTTGCAGTTCTTTTATGCAGCTGCCGGAATTATCGGAATGATCCGCTGGTTCTAAATGATTGTTGCTTACTTTTGGCGAGTAAAGCCAGCTGCCGTCCCCTTCGCTTTTATTGCCATGGCTATGGATCGCTTTGTTTTACGAAGGTCCAAAAACGTTGGCTTCTTTAAATCATTAGGTACCGGCAAGGGTGAAACATTTACACCGGCCGATGCAAATACCTTGCGTTGGGGTTTAATTGCACAAGTCCATGACATCGATGCGTTTGATCAATCATTTGTTATCAAACAATGGCGCAAGAATTGTGTTGATGAGTTTCGTGCGGTTATTGAACCGATTTCATCTCATGGCAAATGGGCTGGATATGAACCATTTGAATCAACGGTTAAAGAATGGGATGGGCAGGTCATTGCAATTACACGTGCTCGAATTAAGTGGGTGCAAAATTTGCGATTTTGGAGGGCCGTGCCACCAGTTACCGTGTCATTAAAAACCGCCCCTGGTTTGATTGCAGCCATTGGAATCGGCGAAGCACCAATTGGTCTTCAAGGCACTTTTTCAATCTGGGAATCTCCTTCTGCGCTGCGAGATTTTGCCTATCGAGGATCGGCACATATTGCCGCAATTGATGCCACAGCCAAGTACAAGTGGTATTCAGAAGAGCTCTTTGCACGCTTTGCAGTGCGAGATATTCGCGGTTCGATTAATAGTTAAGCAGCCATATAGGGCAGACTTACACACATGTCGATTCGTCATTACACCCCAAGACGGCGTCGCTATGGGCAGTTATCTCCACGAGCAAATGGGCTTCTACTCGCAGTGGTTTCGATTGCGATCCTGCTTCAAATTCTCTATCCATTAATTCACGGCGAAGCTCTGCGGCTTCTAACAATTAACATTGTTTACTGGGGTGCTGGTGCGATGCTATTACACGCACTTCTTGCCTATGGGGCGCGCTATGCATTTACATATCTAACTTTTACCTTTTTCTTTGCACTAATAATCGAGCACGTTGGTATTGCGACCGCCTGGCCATTTGGCCAGTATTCGTACTCACCGGATTTAGGTTTAAGAATCTTCCAAGTTCCACTAGTCGTGCCATTTGCGTGGATCATGATTGCGCACCCTGTTTTAACAGCGGCCCGACGCATTGCAGGTAACTGGGTATTTCTATATGGCGGAATTGCACTTGCTGCATGGGATCTATTTCTAGATCCGTTGATGGTGACATCAGGACGCTGGACATGGACAGTGACTGGAGCACATGTGCCATTTCAACCAGAGATTCCTTTATCAAATACTTTTGGATGGCTTTTAAGTGGAATGTTTCTAATCGGAGTGCTGCATGTAATTGTTCCCCGCCAAAAAAGAAAAGCTGGTGCAACTTTTGCGACTACCGATGCGTTCATGTTGTGGACCCTATTTTCAGGTGTAGTCGGAAACCTCTTCTTTTTTCATCGCCCTGGTATTGCACTATTTTCTGGAACTATTCTTGCTGCTGTATTGGCTCCCTATTTCTTTAATCGCTGGCTGGGGCGTCCATAGGTTTTCATGGATTACGTACTAGCGGTTCCCGCAGCTTTAATTCTTATAATCTCAGTCATCAACTTTGCAACTATCCGTTCTCCTTGGAACTGGTCACAAATTGAAGAAGAGATTTCGGTTATCGTTCCAATGCGAAATGAGTCTGAAAATGTTGCTGAGCTAATCGAAAACTTACGCAATCAAAAACATCTCACCAACGTGCAGTACCTATTCCTTAACGATAACTCCGAAGATGACACCCTTGCTCTTCTACATCAACACACATCTGGCCTTAATAACTTCAGCATCATCAATGGATCTGTTTTGCCCAATGGATGGATCGGAAAGACCTGGGCTCTTGAGCAGCTTTTGCAGGCTTCTAGTGGTGAAATAGTCGTTTCCGTCGATGCAGATGTTCGACTTGAGTCCGATGCAATTAGCCGCGCAGTTACATTACTAAAAGATGCAAAGTTGGATTTCATCTCTCCTTATCCAGCCCAGCTCGCCTATACCTGGTCTGAAAAACTGATTCAACCCTTGTTGCAATGGTCCTGGATGTCTACGGTTATTTTGCGCATTGCCGAAAGCACAGCCCAACCTTCAATGGTTGTTGCTAATGGGCAGTTCTTCGTTGTGCGCCGTAGCGCATTAGAACAAGTTCGCGGCTATGAATCTGTAAAAGCAAATGTTCTCGATGATATTTTCTTAGGAAGAGCGTTGGTGACCAACGGTTCGCGCGGTTGTGTTGCAAACGGTGCATCAATTGCATCCACGCGCATGTATTCATCATGGAAAGAGATTGAAGCGGGCTATGGAAAATCTTTACATGCAGCTTTTGGTTCAGTTTTTGGATCGTTAGTAGCAATCGCCTTTCTCTTTCTCACCGGTATCGCTCCCCTTATAGCGGGCATCACAGGTTCAAATATTGGTTGGTATGCCTTTGGCGCAGTTACGCTTACTCGCACAATGAGTGCGATCAAGGTTGGCAAAAACGGTTTCGATGGATTCTTACATCCGATTTCCTCAGCATTACTTATTTACCTAATTGTCTATTCCTGGCTCATGCGCGGTGAAGTTCAATGGAAGGGCCGGAAGGTATGAAGATTCTTGTGATCGGTGCCGGCATGGGCGGCATGATGTCGGCAGCTCGTTTAGCTAAAGCAGGTCATGAAGTTAACCTTTATGAAGCATCAAATCGTGTTGGCGGAAAACTACACACCGAGTGGATTGGCAAAGTCGCCTTTGATACTGGGCCATCGCTACTGACTTTGCCGGCTGTCTATAAAGATTTCTTTGCGCGCACTGGAAAACACTTAGGGCATTTGTGCGAAATCAAGGCCGTTGATCCTTCCTTTGATTACCGCTTTGCCGATGGCACATCTGTAAAGTTCGCAAATCTTTCTAGGTACGAAACATTGAAAAATCTTCGCGCTGCTTACGGTGACGATGTCGCGCAGCAGTGGGATCAAGTAATGCGACGGGCCGAAAGAATGTGGGATGTTTCGCGCGAACCATTTATCGAAAATGAACTTCGCTCACCGCTTTCACTCCTCAAGCGAGTTTCCTTACTGCGCGATTTAAAGATTATTGCTCCGTGGAAATCTCTGCGCCAACTTGCCAACGAATCACTGCCGGATCAGCACTTGCGTTTCATCCTAGATCGCTATGCAACCTACAGTGGATCTGATCCCCGAAAAGCTCCGGCAGTATTGGCGAGCATCGCTTTTGTAGAAGAGTGCTTTGGTGCATGGCATATCAAAGGTGGACTTGGAACATTGGCAACGCTTGTACACGAGCGTGCAGAGAAATTAGGCGTTGTTTTTCACCTTGACTCCCCTGTCGCAAAGATCAATATCAGTAAAGGCAAAGCAACAGGAATTACTTTAGACAGCGGTGACGTTATTGCCGCTGACGCTGTTGTTGCTAATGCCGATGCATCTTTGATCTATAACAAATTAATTACGGGCAAGATTAGAAAGATCAAAAAGGTACGTAAGAATATTGAAAAGGCCGATCCATCACTTGCAGGTTTCTCTTTACTACTAGCTATGCGCAAAGATGATTCGGCTCCTTTAAATCACCACACAGTTCTTTTTCCCAATGATTATGATGCTGAATTCGATGCGATATTTACACATAAACAACCGGTTGCGCAACCAACTATTTATATATGTGCTACGCACGATGATGCAATGTCTAAAGATGAAACATTGGAGAGCTGGTTTGTTTTGGTCAACGCCCCTGCGCATGGTCCAAAAGGATTTAATTGGAACGACCAAGAGTTTGTGCGAACATATGCTGAAAGCATTATTGATCAGATTGAATCTCGAGGTATCGCCATTCGTTCTCGACTTGAATCTTTAACTATTCGTACTCCGGCGGATTTAGAAAGTGCAGTCCGTGCACCGGGTGGTTCTATTTATGGAACTTCCAGCAATGGTGCAAAAGCTGCATTTATGCGGGCCAAAAACCGCTCTCCTATTAAAGGGTTGTACTGCGTTGGTGGATCAGCTCACCCAGGCGGCGGGTTGCCTCTAGTTGGC
>CAIJYZ010000076.1 GCA_903825015.1 uncultured Actinomycetes bacterium | reverse complement strand
TTTGCAGGCGCGGCTTTCTTGGCTGCTACTTTCTTTGCAGGCGCGGCCTTCTTTGCCGGAGCCTTTTTGGCTGGGGCTTTCTTTACGGGCTTCGTAGGCATGTCGCGAACCTTAATGCTCTTAAGGGTTGGTTACCAATTCGCCACGTCGATATTTACCCCCTCTTACGCGCTAGGATTATGCCCACATCGCACATGAACATTGACGGGGCCATCACCTCACGAGTTCGTTGGAAGAAGTGGGTAAAACCATCTAGAACCAACTTCGATGAGCAAATAAGTGGCGTGAATTTCACGCAAGGCGGGTGGTACCGCGAGATCTGCACCAGCAGATCACGTCCCTCCAGGGTTTTTCTTACTCGTGGAGGGCTTTTTTATGTCGTTTCGTGCAATCCCAGCAGCCGTTGATCTGCCTGCCGTTGAGCATTCGATTCTAAAGTTTTGGCAAGATAACAAGATTTTCGAAAAAACAACCGCTGCCCGCGAAGGTGCACCAGCCTGGATGTTTTATGAAGGCCCACCTACTGCCAACGGGATGCCCGGCGCTCACCACATTGAAGCGCGTGTGTTTAAAGATGTCTTTCCTCGTTTTCATACGATGAAGGGAAAGCATGTAATCCGAAAAGCTGGATGGGATTGCCACGGATTACCTGTTGAGATTGCAGTTGAAAAAGAACTGGGCTTTGCCGGCAAAGGCGACATCGAAAAATATGGGATTGCAGCTTTTAATGACAAGTGCCGTGAGTCTGTTCAACGTCACGTTGGTGCATTTGCGGATATGACACATCGCATGGGATTTTGGGTTGATTTTGATGAGGCCTATTGGACCATGTCTCCTGAATATGTAGAAAGTGTTTGGTGGTCGTTAAAGGAGATTTGGAAAAAGGGCTTACTTGTTCAAGACCATCGCGTTGCTCCGTACTGTCCTCGTTGCGGCACTGGTTTATCTGATCACGAATTAGCACAAGGTTATGAAACCGTCGTTGATCCTTCAGTCTTTGTACGTTTTCCAGTGACATCGGGTGAATTAGCTTCACTTAATGCAAGCTTCCTTGTTTGGACTACAACGCCATGGACTTTGGTTTCTAATACTGCGATCGCAGTGCATCCAGAGGTTGATTATGTTGCAGTTGAAGTTTCGTTAGATGAAGTTAGTGAAGTACTTATAGTTGCCGAAGCGCTAATTGAGAGCGTTAAGGGTGAGAAGAAGATTCTTAAGCGCATGTTAGGTAAGGAATTAGAACGCACTACCTACCAGCGCCCCTTTGATTTCGTCGAAATTCCTGATTCTCACTTCATTGTGCTTGCAACATATGTAACTACTGAAGATGGAACAGGATTGGTGCATCAATCACCGGCCTTTGGCGCCGATGACTTACAGGTATGCCGTGCATATGGACTTCCTGTCGTTAACCCAATTGCACCTGATGGTCACTTTCTTAAAGAGGTACCCGTTGTTGGGGGAATGTTTTTTAAGGATTCCGATAAGGTTTTAGTGAAAGAGTTAAAAGCTAGAGGTGTTCTGTATAAGCATCAGCCGTATGAGCACACCTACCCTCATTGCTGGCGCTGTCACACAGCTTTGATGTACTACGCGCAACCATCCTGGTACATCCGGACAACCTCTATTAAGGATGCTTTGCTACGCGAAAACGCAGCAACTGATTGGCATCCAGAAACAATTAAAGAGGGCCGATATGGTGATTGGCTCAATAACAATATTGATTGGGCACTTTCTCGTAACCGTTATTGGGGAACGCCGCTTCCAATCTGGCGTTGCGAAAATAAGCATGAAATTTGCGTTGATTCATTGGCAGAACTTGGCGGTTTAGCGGGCCAAGAACTTTCAAAGCTTGATCCACACCGTCCATTTGTTGATGACATTACTTTTTCCTGTGCCGAATGTGAATCAACGATGGTCAGAGTGCCCGAGGTTATTGACTGCTGGTATGACTCAGGTGCGATGCCATTTGCACAATGGGGCTATCCGCACAAGCAAGGCTCAGTGGAGAAGTTTAAAGAGTCCTACCCCGCTGACTTTATTTGTGAGGCAATTGATCAAACTCGTGGGTGGTTCTACACCTTAATGACGATTGGAACATTGGTCTTTGATCAATGTTCCTACAAAACTGTCTTATGTCTTGGCCATATCTTGGATAAAGATGGGCGCAAGATGAGCAAGCACCTTGGAAATGTTCTTGAACCAATGGCACTCATGGATCAGCATGGCGCAGATGCCGTGCGTTGGTACATGTTGGCAGCAGGTTCTCCATGGGCGGCTCGACGTGTGGGTCATGAAGCAATCAATGAAGTTGTTCGCAAAACTTTATTAACCTATTGGAACACTGTTTCATTTCATGCTCTGTATGCACATGCATCAAACTTTGATTTAAGTCAGCGAACTGCAGTTGCTGATCGCCCACTTATGGATCGATGGATTATCTCTGAACTCAATCTATTGGTAGAAGAAGTAGATGCAGCACTGAGTGATTTTGATTCACAAGTTGCAGGCCGTGCGCTTGCACGATTTATTGATGATCTTTCAAATTGGTACGTGCGACGTTCACGCCGCAGGTTTTGGGATGGTGATGTTAGTGCCCTATCGACTTTGCATGAATGCCTTGTAACACTTACCCAACTTCTCTCCCCAATGGTTCCATTTATTACCGAGCAAGTCTGGCAAGAGTTAGTTATTCCAGCAGATGAGACTTCTGTCGCATCTGTTCATCTCTCGGATTTTCCGATTTCTGATACAACATTGATTAACCGTGAACTCGCTGCGCAAGTTGCACTCACTCGCAGAATTGTTGAACTAGGTCGTGCATCGCGTGCAGAATCTGGAATCAAAATCCGCCAACCTTTAGGCCGTGCTTTGATTGCAGCCAGCGGTTGGGCTGCACTGCCTGTTGCAATGCGCGAACAGATTGCCGACGAACTCAACGTGCTCAATTTGGCCGATATCGCCGATGCAGATGGGGATTTAGTCGACATCAGCATTAAAGCCAATTTCAAAACACTCGGTGCGAAGTTTGGCGGTGCGGTTCAAGAAATCGCAAAAGCTATCGCAGCTACAGATGCGACCTCGCTGGTTAAAACACTTCGAGCAAGCGGAATAACAACACTCGGTGATTGGGAGATTGCACTAGATGACCTAGTCATCACCGAAGTGCCGAAAACTGGCTGGATGGTTGCCTCGCATGAAGGTGAAAGCGTTGCATTAGATCTTGAACTTACTCCTGCATTACAAGCTGCAGGCCATGTTCGCGAAGTCATACGATTTATTCAAGAGCGCCGCAAGAGTGATGGATTTGAGATTTCAGATCGAATTGATGTCTCGTGGAATGCATCTTCTGAAATTGCCGCCGCTATCGCAAGCGATGAAGCTCATATAAAAGATGAGGTTCTTGCACTATCAATGTCGAGAGATTTAGCTCTTGCTGTTGAAGATAACGAACTTGGTATTGCAGTAAAGATTTCTAAAGCTGGCTAACCAAGCCCATCAGTAATTGGACTCCGAAAAAGAGAACAATGAAACTCAAATCAAGGCTGACTGTACCCAAGCGAAGTGGCGGAATGTAGCGTCCAACAAATCGCATTGGCTTATCAGTGATGCTATAAACAAGCTCAACTAAAATTAAGGCGATACCTTTTGGCCGCCAGTTACGGGCAAACATTCGAACGTAATCCAGGATCAGGCGTGCAAGTAAAGCAAAAAGGAAAAGTTGTAAAACGTCGGCTAGCAACGTACCGATTCGCATAAGGATCAGCTCTGGTTAAAAAAACTAGCTTGTGCTGCTGCTGACTTGTCTTCTGTATCTATGGAAACATTTGCAGGAGAAAGAAGAAATACCTTCTTCGTCACTCGCTCAATTGTTCCATGTAATCCGAAAGCCAATCCACTTGCAAAATCAACAAGACGCTTGTGCTCTGATTCATCCATATCAGTTAAATTGATGATGACTGGATTTCCTAAGCGGAAGTGCTCACCGATTGTGCGAGCTTCGTTATAAAAGCGTGGGTGCAAAGTTACGATGCGATCAAGTACAGGAAGATCAAGTTGTGGTGCTGCTTCGTAAGTAGTCGAAGTAATTACCGATGAAACCGGACGAGGCGCACGCGTTTTAATGCGAACCTCACTTGAGGCAGGTACTGCAGGAACAGATGAAGAAACCGGTCTATCGAATTCTGGGTCGTCCATCAAACCTAAGTAGTTTGCGACACGCTTAAGTGCATTAGTCATAGTTAAAAGATACCTGCTGGGCTATCGCGAACCCAGGATTGAGCTACCTACTCTTATATGTGTCGCACCAAAAGCGATCGCCTCTTCAAAATCCCCACTCATTCCTGCCGATATTTTATTAGCCTTGGGAAATCGCGTGATGAAATCTTTCTGAATCTCTTCTAGCTGCGCAAAGGCTTTAGCCGGCGGCATTCCTAAAGGCGCTACGGCCATAACTCCCATTAATTGATGGGTGGGTGATTCTTGAACCATTGAAGCAAGCTCATAGAGCTCGTCGCCACTTACTCCCCCACGACCCTGCGCTCCATCAAGTGAAACCTGACAGAAGATTTCCAAAGGATGTATTGCCACCTTTTCAATAATTTCAAAATGCTTGGCATCATCGAGTGAATGAATAACATGGGCCCATGAGGTAATCGATTTCAATTTATTACTCTGAATCTGGCCCTGAAAATGCCAAGTTGCCTCAATTTCTAATGCTTTTGGAGCAGCATCTGAATCTCGATTTTCTCCGAAATTTGAAATGCCTAATGATTTTAAAATCTCTACGTCGCTACTTGGAAAACTCTTTGTGACTGCAATTAGCGTGACATCATCGAGATTTCGATTGGCTTTCGTAGCAGCAAGTGAAATGCGTTGCTGAACCAACAATAGATTCTCTGCAATTTCATCCCGTCTTGTCATAGCCAGACAACCCCCGCATTTCTGCCAGTAATATTGTGACGCCGGTATGAAAAATACTGCTCATTTTCTAGGGTACAGATGGAACTTGCTTCATAGCTAACACCGGCTGCAACTAAATCAGCAATCAAGGCCTTCGGTAGATCCAATGAAGAAGTGCCAGAAGATGTAAGGGCGCGAGCATTGGGATGTGACAAGCAGACTTCGTCAGCTAAAGCTTCTGGAACTTCGTAGCAACGTCCACAGATTGAGGGTCCAAGTTGTGCCTGAATAGTTCCTGCGCCAATTTTTCTCATCGCATCAATTGTTTTAAGGGCGATTGCATTCACCAGACCGCGTCTTCCAACATGAACGGCACCAACAACACCATCTGAGATTAATAACAACGGAATGCAATCTGCAATCATGACCGCAAGAGCGATTCCAGGTTCTTTAGTAATTAGCGCATCACATGTCGGATCCTGCGTTAGTGATGTAACTTCAAAAACCTCATCACCGTGCACTTGATTCATAAACTGTATCGGCGCAGTTGCAGCCGATAGCAATTTACGATTTTCAATCACATTTATAGGATCATCGCCTACGTGAAGTGCAAGATTGAATGACTGATAAGGCGCATGGCTAGTGCCATTACGCCGATCTGTAAACAGGCTTGGCAAAACGCCTTACTTCATGAAGTCAGGAACGTCGATCTCATCCTCAGAAACGAGCTCCTCAAATGTAACTCTGCGTCGAGGAGTTGAATCAGAATCCAGATCCAATGCAACTGAAATTGGATCATTGCTTGGAATTGGATCGGCCACTCCGCCTAAAGTTGTAGCGTCAATGACAGGGGTGACAACTTTGCGAGGCTCTCCACCTTCAAAACCAGCTGCCACAACCGTGATTCTAATTTCATCGCCTAAGGCATCATCAATAGTGGTTCCAAAAATAAACTTGGCATTTGGATGTACTGCAGATTGAACTAGTTCGCACGCTTCATTAACTTCGAATAAGCCCAGATCCGAACCTCCGGAAACAGAAAGCAAAACACCCATGGCGCCATCAATTGATGCCTCTAATAACGGTGAAGAGATTGCTAACTCTGCTGCGCGAATTGCACGGTTTTCACCGCGTGCCGATCCGATTCCCATGAGCGCAGAACCTGCTCCTGACATAACAGCTTTAACATCGGCAAAGTCCAAATTGATTAAGCCTGGTTGCGTAATGATTTCTGTAATCCCTTGCACGCCTGAGAGTAAAACTTGATCCGCGCTTTTAAAAGCGTCGGCCAAAGTAATTGTGCGATCAGAAATTGCAAGCAAACGATCATTTGGAATAACTATCAATGTATCAACTTCAGCGCGAAGTGCTTCGATACCAGCATCTGCTTGAGTAGAACGAAGTTTTGCTTCGAAGGAGA
This sequence comes from uncultured Actinomycetes bacterium, assembly GCA_903825015.1. Lineage (GTDB taxonomy): Bacteria > Actinomycetota > Actinomycetes > Nanopelagicales > Nanopelagicaceae > Planktophila. Next base: position 16,865 of record CAIJYZ010000076.1, on the reverse strand, counting down.
ACGGACGGGTTACAACACCAATAGTTAGTGCACCAATATCTTTTGCAATTTTTGCAACGATTGGCGCAGCTCCAGTTCCGGTTCCGCCACCTTCTCCTGCAGTAACAAAAACCATATCGGCACCGCGCAAAATCTCTTCAATATCATCAGCGTGATCAAGGGCTGCTTCACGACCTTTTTCAGGGTCCATGCCAGCACCAAGGCCGCGAGTTGTTTTTCTTCCAATATCTAATTTGACATCTGCATCACTCATTAATAAATGTTGTGCATCTGTATTTATTGCAATGAACTCAACACCTTTTAATCCGACGTCGATCATGCGATTGATTGCATTTACTCCACCGCCACCAATGCCAACGACTTTGATGACTGCTAAATAATTCTGCGGTGAAGCCACGTGTATCCTCCTTGAGAACCATAAACCTCAACTTGAGCCTTATAATTCAACGTTTTCTATAAGGTGAACGTAAAGTGCCAGGGGCTGTTAATCAAATACCGACATGAATTATTTACTGTGTCGTTAAATGAAGTTTACTTAACGATTGGGGCATGAGGTGCAGATAAATCCATTTTATAAATTTTCGCATTTTCACTTTGCGCTAATAAAACCTTATAAACCTTAGCTTTTAATGCATTATCCCTAGGCGGACCCCAAATAACTTCAATCATGCGATCTCCCACATTAACTTCCAAAACGTAAGCCCCAGTGCTTCGAACTTTCAACACTGTCATCCCCGACTTAATTTCATCTGGCAATGTTGTGAAGAAGTCGACGGCGCTGATGGCATCCTCCACAGTGAGAGCTTGAATAGAAGGTAGGGATTTTGGTGATTGGCCTTTAATTTCAAAAGCTTTACCAAATGAATCAATTGCCTGATTATTGTAAATTGCAATTGGTGTTCGCATGGTGATTGTGATTGAAACTTTTCCAGTCAACCAGTTACGAGATACTTTGGCGTCTTGAATGAAGTTAATTTTTTCATATATAGCAGCAACTGAACGAGGCTCAACACGAGCGAGTTTTTCGCCAACCTTGATGCTTTGCGGCAAGTAAGGCATGGCCATCCCGCGTGAATTTGTGCTTTTAATTTCGACTGAACTAACCGTGAAAAATGTTGACCATCCCAATACATAGGAGGCTCCCACTAAAAGCAATACCGCTAGAAACGCGGTGAGCCGCTTTTTTCTCATCTAATTAAATCGACGGCTTAGACCGTCAACAATTATTGGCGCTAGCGAACTAACATCGCCTGCGCCAAGAGTGATGATGACATCTTGAGGCTGGGCGGTATCGACTACGGAGTCCGTCACCTCAACAAAGTTGGGAATGTATTCACCATGTGACGTTGCGTCGGTGATTAATCGCGAAGTGACTCCAGCAATTGGTTTTTCACTTGCTGCATAGATTTCAAGGACAATGGCCCGGTCGGCCAAATCCAGGACCTTTGCAAACTCATGAGCGAAAGCTTGAGTGCGTGAAAATCTATGAGGTTGGAAAATTACGATAAGGCGACCCTGGCCTGCAAATCGGCGGGCAGTTTTTAATGTCACGTCGATTTCAGTTGGATGATGCCCATAATCATCAACTACTCGGATCCCATGAACCGTACCTTTGAGTTCAAATCGACGACCAGTGCCTCGATATAGCGCCAATCCAGTGAGCAGCTCTGCCGCACCGAAACCCATTTTTAAACCTGTCGCTAATACTGCGGCTGCATTGAGCAAATTGTGGTGGCCAGGCACTTGTAATTCGATCTCACCCACAACTTTTCCGTGCCAAATTGCACGGGCGCGCGAACCCATAGCTTCTAGTTCAATTGAATCCAATCTCAGATCGCAATCATCGGCGGTTCCATATGAAATAAGAGCACACGACGTAAGCGTTGCTGCCAATGCCTTTGCACCGGAGTCGTCACCGCAATAAGTTAGAAAACCATCGTGCTTAATCGTTGCCGCAAAATCTCTAAATGCTTGGGCAACATCGTCAGCAGTTGCAAAGAAATCTACGTGATCGTGCTCAATATTTGTCACGATTGCCGCATAAGGGTGATATTCAACAAATGAACCATCGGACTCATCAGCTTCGGCTACAAATATCTCTCCAGTCCCACTATGGGCATTTGAACCAGATGCTGTGATCGTTCCGCCAATCGCAAATGAGGGATCCGCACCGCATGATTGCAGTGCTACTGCCATCATGGAAGAAGTAGTTGTCTTGCCATGAGTACCGGCAACGGCAATACTTTTGGAATCTGACATCAAAATGGAAAGTGCAGCCGCTCTTGTCAAGGTTGTGATCGCTAACTCGCGCGCATGAATCAATTCAGGATTGCCCGCCGAAATTGCCGTGGAATAAACCACAAGATCGGCCCCAATTACATTATCTGCATCGTGTGAGGTTGCAATTGTTGCACCAACTGCCTGCAGTGCTTTTACAACTGATGACTCTTTAGCATCTGAACCACTCACAATAATTCCTTGTGAAAGCGCTATCCGAGCTAATCCGCTCATTCCTGCACCACCGATGCCTATGAAATGAACGCGCTTTCCAATCAAGGATTTCAAGGATGGCTTATTCATCGCTGATCCATTGCATGCTGGGCAAGGGCTGCGATTTTAAATGCCGCAGATGCATCAATATCAGAGCCTTCGATTGGCGCTTCATTTGAAGAGTTAATCAATGAATCTATCTTCGATTCAAGGAAGCCCACCGTGAAATCTTTTTGCTCAATTATTTCTGCTCGCCCATCAACAACTAAACTCTGCGCATTATGAAATTGTTCGCCGTTTCCGATTGGTAGCGGTACAAAGAGGGCATATCTTCCAAGGGCTCGAAATTCGCTACAGGTGACAGCTCCACTTCTTGCAATTATGAGATCACTTGCTAGGTACATGTCGGCCATGGCATCAACATATGCCATGGGCCGGTACAAATCACTTGAGGGTGGAAGTTCGTTGCGGCGTCCAACTGAATGAATTACATAAATATTCTTTTTTGCTAGAGCAGGCAAAGCCTGTGCAATTACATTGTTTAATGCAACTGAACCTTGAGAACCACCCATAACAAAAACTAAACTCGTATCTGCATCGCACCCTAGACGTGCCTTTGCATCCTTTCGTGCTTTTTCCCAATTCCCATGTGAATTTTCCAAAGCAGCCGCCACATCACTTCGAAGCGGTAAACCAGTAATAAGAGCATCGGTAAATAAACCTGTGTTTACCCCATAGGCAACAGCTAAATATGGTGTGAAGAGTGCTCCTAAGCGATTAGCCCAACCAGGCTTTGCATTTGCCTCATGTATGACAGTTGGAATTCCAGCCAATCGAGCGGCTATATAAGCAGGTGCGCTGACATAACCACCGAAACCAATAAGCAAGTCATTTGATTTAAAGATGACGTGACATGCTTTTATTGATGAGATCAAATCAAAGGGAACTCGCAGCCATGACAGTGATGGCTTGCGCGAAATTGATACCTTAGGAATATTGGTCAGATCAAAACCAGCCGCAGGAACCAAATCGTTTTCTAATCCAGCAGAGGTGCCAAGAAAAGTAATTGAGTCATTTGGATTTTGCGATCTCCAAAGACGAGCAACGGCCAACGCAGGTTCAATGTGACCTGCTGTTCCGCCGCCAGCAAGAACTATCGAAGCCATCGGGGCAATCCGGTTTTTTCTAGTTCTGCAAAAATAGATGGGTCTCTACGGGCAGCGCCAATCACAAATGCGATACCCATGTAAGTAGCAATCAATGCTGAACCTCCATATGACAGTAATGGCAAAGTTACACCTACCACTGGAAGAACGCTTATTGCGGAGCCAATATTGAGCACCGTTTGAATACCGATCCAACATCCGATGCCCGAACACACGTAACGAACCATAGGGTCATTTGCTCGAAGAGCAATTTTAAAGATCGAAAAAAGGAGAATAGAGAGAATTAGCAAAGTTGAGATCGTTCCAAACAACCCAAGCTCTTCACCTATTACTGAAAAAATGAAATCCGTATGTGCCTCTGGAAGATTTCCCCATTTTTGTCGGCTCGCACCAAGTCCAACGCCAAATAGACCGCCGCTAGCCAATCCCAACAAGCTGTGTGCAGGTTGCCAACCTACCGATTTATATTGAGCAGCATCAAAGGGGTTAAGGAAAACTGAAAAACGGGCCACGCGGTACGGCGCTGCAATGATTAAGGCAGCAATACCTACAAAGCCAACTGCCGAGAGGCCCGCAAATAATTTAAGCTGAACACCCGAGACCCAAAGCAAGCCGGCAAGAACAAAAGCAAAAACAGATGCAGTACCCAAATCACTTCCAAGTAAAACTAGGACGATGCAGAGTAAGAACGCTGGCGCAATAAGTTTGAGAACATTTGCTTGGATATCTCCCGCACGCTCGCGCTTTGCCAAGATTGAACCTGCCCATAAAATCATTAGAAATTTAGCTACTTCACTAGGTTGTACATCTACAAAGCCAAGTGAAATCCAGTTGTGATTTCCGTTAACGCTTTTACCTACGCCAGGAATCTGCACAACAATAAGTAAGGCGATTGATGCAATAACTCCGAAACGCGCAAGAAACTTCCAGCGATTGAGTGAAAACCTAGATAGCGCCCAAGCCATAGGAATTGAAATAACAAGGAAGACAAATTGTCGCAATAAAATCGCCCAAGTTGAACCCTTGTTTTCTAAAGAATAAATTGATGATGCAGAAAAAACCATAATGAGACCGAAAACGCTTAAAGCCAAGGTGCTGCCGACCAGCATGTAGTAGAGGTTGATTGGTTTAGAAAAAATATTTGTGCGCTGTTTAGCCTTCATGTGCCACAATTTTCTTAACCGCAAAAGCAAAGCGATCTCCACGGTCTGCATACGATGAAAATTGATCCATGGACGCACATGCTGGAGCCAATAAAACCGTATCTCCCGACGTTGCAAATCCTTGAGCAGCGACGATAACTTTTTCCATTAAAGAATCTGGACTATCTGAATCGATAAGGACCCTGGGAATATTTGGAGAGAATTTAATAAGTGCCGCTTCGATTAATTGTCTATCCGTTCCTATGAGAATCACTGCTTTGATTCGCTTCGAAGTTTTTTCGACTAAGGCCTCCATTGTTGCCCCTTTTGCTAATCCCCCAGCGATCCAGATAACAGATTCATGAGACATAAGTGATGCAGCTGCGGCATGCGGATTTGTGGCCTTGGAGTCATCGATCCAAGTAATTGAATCTGCCTCATAGATAACTTCAATTCGATGGCGCCCCGGCCGAAAAGCTTTTATTGCCGAACGAATCGCTTCATGAGACACACCAACAGAACGTGCAAGGCCTGCGGCGGCCAAAGTGTTTGCAACATTGTGTGGAATTGTAGGTTTAACTTCAGATAGTTCGGCAAAAATCGCAGCCTCTTGAGGGTCTAATACAAACGATCGATCAACCAAGAGATCTTCGACCAGGCCAATTTCTCCAGGCGCAGGTGTATTTAAAGAGTAAAAGACTTTGCGACCGTGCCAATGACTTGTGCGGCTAACAATTTCACCATCATCAGCATTTAGAATCGCACACGATGATCGATCCAAAAGTGAGAGCTTTGCCATTGCATAATTATCGAAACTGCCATGCCAGTCAATATGGTCATCGGCGATATTAAGAATGGCACATGCAACAAATTCAGCAGATTTTGACCAATGCAATTGAAAAGAAGAAAGCTCTAGTACCAGTACATCGAAGGCATCACTTCGGTCCACTGCCTCAATTACAGTGTCGCCAACATTTCCGCATGCTTTTGCTTTGATTCCGCCGCTATTTAACATTGCAGCAACCATTTCTACAGTGGTTGTTTTCCCGTTAGTACCAGTAAGTGCTAACCAACGTTGCCCTGGAGCCATCTCACTTCTAATTTGCCACGCTAAATCGACTTCGTTGAGAAGAGTAACTCCGGCAGCTTGCGCAGAAATAATCAATGGATGTTCTTGGCGCCAGCCTGGAGAAACGACAATGGAATCAAAATCGCTTATAGAGATCTGATCTGCACTAACAATGGCAAACTCACTTTTTGCTAATAAATTTTCATCTGTCAAAGTTACTAGTGCGCCGCGCTTTGAAAGTGCCCTAGCTACAGAGTTTCCGGTGACACCCGCCCCAAGTATGAGGATCTTCTCGCCAGCAAAAGAGATTGGCATGGCAACTACTTAGCTACCCACTGTGCATAAAAAAGACCGAGTCCACCTGCCACAGAAAGCCCGGCGATAATCCAGAAGCGAATAACAACAGTTATCTCTGCCCATCCTTTTAACTCAAAGTGATGGTGCAATGGCGCCATACGAAAAACGCGCTTTCCGCCGCTGATCTTGAAATACAGGGTCTGAATAACAACTGACATAGTAACGATGACGAATAAACCACCGAGTGGAATCAATAACAGTTCAACGCGCATAGTTGTTGCAAATCCAGCAATTGCAGCACCCAGGGCTAATGAACCCGTGTCGCCCATAATGATTTTTGCTGGCGCAGTGTTCCACCAAAGAAAGCCTGTGCATCCGGCAGCAAACGCCGCTGCTAGGACCGCTAAATCCAGTGGATCACGAACTTGGTAACAGTTATTACTTGTGAAAACTCCGATTGCGCAACTTTGACCAAACTCCCAAACACCAATTAACACGAAAGCTAGAAATACCATGATCGTTGCGCCAGTAGCTAAACCATCTAAGCCGTCAGTTAGATTAACGCCATTGCTTGCCGACATCACCATAATTATTACAAAGATGACGACAATGGTGGCACCAAGATAGAACGTGCTTTCCTTAACACCCGATAGATACTGTGATATCGGTGTTAACCCATGATTGTCCGGAAACATTAGGCCTAGATAGCCAAATATTCCTGCCAATGATGCTTGGGCTATCAATTTATATCGACCCTTTAGCCCTCTTGAGTTTTGGCGTGAAACCTTTAGCCAATCATCTAGAAAACCTACGAAACCCAAACCAAGAACCAGACCAATTACTAATAGTGATGATGCAGTCATTGCATTGCCAGTGATTAAGTGCGCAGTGACATAACCGATGATGGCCGCGAGAATAAAAATAATTCCACCCATTGTTGGCGTGCCATGTTTTGTCTTGTGAGTTGACGGACCATCATCACGAATGATCTGACCATACCCACGTCCTGCAAGAATTCGAATAAGAACCTTTGTTCCAAAGAGGGAAAAGGCAAGAGCGATTGCACCTGCGATGAGAATTTGTCTCACGAAGTCACTCCACTCTTTTGAGTCCAGGCAAGTTCTATAGCCTTGGCTAGTAGTTCAAATCCTTCGGATCTTGATGCTTTAACCAAGACAACATCGCCCGGTGCAAAGTAATCAACTAAATCAATTGCAGAATCAATAGTGGCTCGTTGATGAACCATCATTTCACCTGCAGGCGATCCATACTCTGGTGCGTTTATTTCAACAAAGTGATCGATACCTAATTCAACCGCAAGCTCTGCGATTGTGGCGCTCTGTGTCGCCTGTGTCTGCCCAAGTTCATGCATTTTGCCAACGAATGCCCACGAAGCTCCACCACGCTCTTGTGCAAAAAGCGCCAAAGAACGAAGTGCTGCTGCCATCGATGCCGGATTGGCATTGTAAGCGTCGTTAATTATCAAGAGATCTGCCATCTCATGTAATTCCATCCGCCATTTACTTGAAATTTCAGCGGTTGAAAGTGAACTGGCAATTAATTCCAGCGGCAAAGAGAGTGCTGTTCCAACTGCGGCAACGGCAAGTGCATTTGAGACTTGATGAGCCCCAACCGTACGCATACCAACTGCGTCCCTACCCGCTGGTGTCACCAAATCAAAATGTGGTCGACCATCGCGCATCTCAATATCAGTTGCGCGCACTTGAAAATCTGGGCCTTCTCCAAAGAGAATTGTTTGACCCTCGTGCAACGAAGCCATCGCAGGAGTGAATTCATCATAAGTGCCGAGTACGGCTACCGCATCTTTATCCAGAGATTGAATTAACTCACTCTTTGTTTCAGCGATGGCTTGTTGTGAACCAAATTCTCCAATATGAGCTGTTCCTACCGTTAACACAACGCCAATATTGGGCTTCGCAATATCACAAAGTTTGGCAATATCTCCTTTGTGACGAGCACCCATTTCTAAAATACAAAAACGAGTGCGCTCATCACATTCGAGTAAAGTGATTGGTAATCCCAAATTATTATTAAATGAGCCGGCAGGTGCAACAGTTGGGCCAACTGCTCCTAACATATGAGCTAGCAAGTCTTTTGTACTTGTTTTACCTTGTGATCCAGTGATTGCGATAACTGTGAGTTTGTCTAGTCGTTTACGGACAAAAGTTGCAAGAATTGTGAGGGCATCAAGCACATCAGGTACGACTATGCATGGTCCATCAATACGATGAGTCGTTAATGCAAACATCGAGCCATTTCGATAAGCATCGGCTGCAAATTCATGTCCGTCTACATTTTCACCTTTGAAAGCAAGAAAGAAACAGCCAGGTGTAGCTAAACGTGAATCAAAAACCGGAGCTTTTGAAATAAGTAAATCCTTGTCACAATGCAACTCGGCGCCAACGAGTAATGCAATTTCTCCGGCCGTTAAAGTGATCACTTTTTATCCTCGATCGCTTTAGCTAACTCAATTCGATCGTCGAAATCATGAATAGTTCCATTAATCTCTTGACCCTTTTCATGACCCTTGCCCAAAACCATCACTACATCGCCTGCTTCAGCCAAATTAACGGCAGCTCTAATAGCTTGCGCCCTATCGACAATCACTTCACTTGGCGGGATTACTTCAATATCTAGAACCATCTGCACCAATATCTCGTCAGGATTTTCCGAGCGGGGATTATCACTTGTGTAAATCGCGATATCAGCACCGTCTCGAAGAGCTTGCCCCATTAAAGTTCGCTTTGTTCTGTCGCGATCTCCTCCACAACCAAGAACCGCAATTACTCGACCATCTGAAATTTCTTTAGCTGTTTCTAACACTCGAGTAACAGCATCAGGTGAGTGGGCATAATCAACAAGGGCTGTGAAGTTTTGGCCAAGTCGAATTGATTCGAGTCGACCTACGGCACCAGTAAGAGAGGGCATAATTGCAGCAATATCTATTGGATCAATTCCACTCTCAACAGCAATCGCTATAGCCATAAGCAGATTGTCGTAATTATAACCGCCGTGAAGTTGGGTTTTGCCTTCAATGAGGATTCCACCGCTCCCACGAATCGCAAGTGATGCACCAACGTAATCGGATGCGATGGATACATAATGCCAAGTAGCTTTGGCGTCTAAGCGAGATAAAGTCACGACAGGCAGCTCAGTTTGTTCTGATAATCGTTTTCCATAACTGTCATCAATATTTATAACAGCAAGGTCTGCATACTCATAAGTAAATAGCTTTGCTTTGGCTTGGAAATAATCTTCCATATCTATATGAAAATCTAAATGGTCTTGAGTCAAATTTGTAAATCCCACAACGGCAAAGTGACTTCCGCGGATTCTCTCAAGGGTTATCGCATGGCTGGAAACCTCCATTACCAAGTTGCGCATATGTCGTTCGCGCATAACTGCAGATAGGGTTTGCAGATCACTGCTTTCAGGTGTTGTTCGTTTACTTGCTGTTGTTTCAATTCCAATTCGCGTTTCAACGGTTCCAATCAATCCACTTTCACGACCAGCGGCCATCATGATCTGGTGCAAAAGTGTTGTAACAGTTGTTTTTCCATTTGTGCCTGTTACGCCGATGCTATAAAGGTCGCGCATTGGCTCTGAGTAAAACCAAGCGCTTGCAATTCCGGCAGCACGGCGCGGATTTGCTGATACTAAAACTGGTACACCACTTACATGTGTCGAGCCTGCTTCATCAGTAAGTACTGCAACAGCTCCATTCTTTATTGCATCGGCTGCAAAAGTAGCTCCGTGAACTTTCTCGCCGGCAAGTGCAATAAAGAGATCTCCAGGCACAACTGAACCACTTGCTTGTGCAATTCCAGTTACTTCAATTTTTTCAAGTGAAACCGAATCGCAATGTGCGCCAATTATGGCGCAAAGCGCATCCAAATTCTTTGGATTATTAATTAGAGGACGTTGCATACACAGCCTTCTTTGCAGCTAAAGTTTTTTCATTCAGTGCTACCGGGGTAAATACTGTTCCCGTTGGAGCGATGTGGCGACTCTGCAATACAAATGACATTACATTTCTAAATACTGGGCCGCCTAATGTGCCACCCCAGTGCAAACCCTTTGGCGCTTGAATAGTTACGCTAATTACGTATGCAGGTTTATCTGCAGGTGCAAAACCAATAAATGATGCGGTGTAACCGCGATAGCAACCACATGTGTCATCGATTCGCATTGCAGTACCTGTTTTGCCAGCGACACGGTAGCCAGCGATTGCCGCAGTTGGGGCCGTGCCATTTGCCGAAACGACGCTCTCCATCATTAAACGCATAGTCTTTGCTGTTTCAGAGCTAATAACACGTTCACTCGTGCGACCTGAAGCTGGCGTAAAATTGCCACTTGAATCACTTGTTCCTGCAATAACTGTTGGTGAAACTCGAACTCCATCATTTGCGATAGTTGCAAAGATACTTGTTGCCTGCATTGCGGTGAGTGAATATCCCTGTCCGAAAGCCATTGTTGGCGCTGAAGTTCCGGACCAATCTGCAACTTTTGGAAGAATGCCGCGAGATTCTCCTGGAAGTCCCGAACCAGTTTTTGAACCAACGCCAAACTTTGTTAAGTATTCATAAAATTTGTCATTGGAAAGAAGCTCTCCCACTTGGATGGAACCTGTGTTGCTTGAAATTGCCAAGATGCCCGAGGTTGTTAATCGTTGAGTTGGATGCTTTTCATGATCATGGAAAACTTTGTTGGAGCGTTTGAGAGCATAGGGAACGGTAAAGACCGTTTCTGGAGTTACTTTCTTTTCCTCGATTGCCGCCGCAAGGGTCATTACTTTTCCAGTTGAACCTGGTTCATAAACATCCTGCACCGATGGATTACGCATAGCGACTAATGAAACTTTTGAGGTGTTGTTTGGATTGAAAGTAGGGGCCGTTGCATGTGCCAATATGGCACCAGTCTTTGGGTCCATGACAATAACTGTTCCACTAAGTGCGTGTGATGATTTAACTGCATCTGCAATCGCTTTTTCTGCTACCCATTGAATATCACGATCAACTGTTAAGCGAACTGTTGAGCCTGTCTGAGCTGGAATAATTTCAGATTGGGATCCAGGGATTTCAGCGCCGTAGCCATTTGCATATGAATACTTTCCATCAATGCCAGAGATCGTTGAGTTCATGCTTGATTCAAGACCTGTTGCGCCAATTCCATCGTGATTAACAAAACCAATGAGCGATGCGATTAATTCACCTGATGGGTACTCACGAATATAACCGCGTTCTGGGAAAAAACCAATGATGCGATCTGGACTCATGGCGGGATATTGAGCATTGAAAGTGGCTAACGCACTTGTTAACTTTTGCCAAAGTGCCGGCTTTGCATTTTGATAAACCATATTCCACTTGCGTTTTCCAGTGATACTGGCTTCAACTTGAGCCACTGGTAATGCAAGGATTGGTGCTACAAAATTTGCTACACGTGCTGGATTCGTAATCTGCGTTTGGTCTACCACGATGCTAGTGGCGGCAACACTTCGGGCAAATGCCACACCGTTTACATCTGTAATCTCTCCACGAGGAGCAGGAAGTGATTTGGTGTTTTCCATTTCATTTACAGCGCGCATGCGGTAGTCCCCCGCTTGCACTGCTTGCACCTGAACTAAGCGCAAACCGAATAGGAACATCGCTAATGCCAAGAAAAAGATTAGCGCCCTAATTCGGTTGTGAGCTAGTGAAAAATTACCCATTGGTTCCACTTCCGGGAGAACCAATTTTTGGATCGATTGTTAAAAATGTTGGAGTTTGTGATGGCTTCATACCCAATGCAGCTGCAGCTTTGGAGAGATTTTCAGGTGAAGATAAGTTGTCGATCTGTCGTGCGATGGCTTCACGTTGGTCACTGACCATCTTTGATTCGAGCTTAAGATGGCTCAACGTAAATGCATCCTGTGCAAGTAATGTATTGATGAAGAGAAGGAACATCAATGCAAGTACACCTACGACGGATACAAACTTTGCAAAATACTTTCGATTTTCTTGAGTTTGCTCAGAAAGTTCTGGAACAAGTTTGAGTGCAACTTCTGCAGTCTTGGTTGCGATGATTTCACGAGAACGTGTAATTGCCGGAGCTAATGCGGTCATTGCCATTATGCAGCCACCCTTTCGATTGCACGCAAACGAACAGATGCCGAGCGTGGATTGTCATTGAGTTCTTCTTGCGTTGGTGTTTCACTGCCGCGAATAACAAGTGAGAACTTGGCGGCAAATTCAGGTAGTTCGAATGGAAGATCGCGAGGAGTTCCAGATGTTGTTGATGCGACAAAAAGTTCTTTAACGATACGATCTTCAAGAGATTGAAAAGACATCACGACTAGGCGTGCGCCAATATTGAGTAGACCTAGGGCTGCAGGAAGTGCGCGAGTGATAGCGCCAAGCTCGTCATTTGTTTCGATGCGAAGTGCCTGGAAAGTACGTTTTGCAGGGTTCCCGCCGGTTCGTCGAGTTGCTGCAGGAATCGCTTCTTTAATCAAAGTTGCAAGCTCTGAAGTTGAATTAAGTGGCGCAATTGCACGCGCCTTAACGATTCTTTCAACAACGCGAGTCGCAAATTTTTCTTCGCCATATGTACGCAAAATCTTTACTAGCTGCCCTGGTTCGTAAGTATTAACGATCTCTGCGGCAGTCAATGACTGAGTGCGATCCATGCGCATATCTAGTGGAGCGTCCTGAGAATATGAAAAGCCACGTTCGCTTTGATCAAGCTGCATTGAAGAAACACCTAAATCAAAAAGGGCACCGTCGATTTTAGTGAAGCCATGTGATGTAACTACATCAGCAATATCATCAAAAGTTGCATGTGAAATTCGCATGCGATCAGCAAAGGGCTCAAGTCGCTTGGTTGCCGCAGCAATTGCATCCGTATCTCGGTCAATTCCAATAACCGTTAAATGCGGAAACTTCTCTAACAGCGCCTGAGTGTGACCACCAAAGCCAAGAGTTGCATCTACGACTACTGGATGAGAAGAAGCTTGAATCGCCGGGGTTAGCAAATCTATACAGCGATCACGCATTACAGATACATGTGCAACTTTGTCTGTCATTACTTCCCCCTTTCAATTAACTTTCTCGGTAATCGTTTTAATCTCTATTACTGCAGTGCTCTCATCTCTGGTCACCGCCGGCCGACGGATCTATGTAATAGCGGCGCCGGGGAAGGGGCGCCGTTATTTTCGAAGGGTCGGCGGTGGCCACAAATGAGAGAGTTAGAACAACCCTGGGAATACCTCCTCTGAAACATCAGCAAAACCCTTTTCGCGATCTGCTAGATATTCATTCCAAGAAGTTGCGTCCCAAATTTCAACGCGGGTATTTGCACCAATAACAACGCAATCTTTTTCAAGACCTGCATATGTGCGAAGTCCTTGAGGAATAGTTACGCGACCTTGACGATCTGGAATTTCATCGTGCGCACCTGCAAACATCACGCGCATGTAATCGCGAGCTGATTTTGCAGTGACTGGCGCTTGTTTTAGCGTCTCTGTAATTACTGAAAACTCAGCTGAAGGAAAAACATAGAGGCAGCGTTCTTGTCCTTTAGTAATAACTAATCCTGAAGAAAGTTCATCGCGAAATTTCGCGGGCAAAATTAATCGACCCTTGTCATCAAGACGTGGCTCGTGGGTGCCAAGAAACATTTTTAGCGCCCCCTTCCCCAGGTTCGCTGCGCTCAAGCTGTGCGCTTAATCCCCCACTTTACTCCACTTTCCTCCTTTTTCAACCACCTTTCGCCACTTCTCTGCACTTTCCCCCCACTGCCCACCAATGAAAAAAGGGCCCCCTATGGGAGCCCTTGAGATGAGAAAAAGAGTTTATTTACTGATTATTGCGCTTATCCCAACGCTGTTCTAGGCGAGCGCTCATAGATGAACTGCGCTTAGCTTTTGGAAGTGATGGCCGTCCCAGAGATGAGATCGCTGTAATAACTCCGCCAAGGGCGATGATGAAACCAAGTACTCCTACTGGGGTGAGCTTGGCAATAAGTCCACCAAATAGGACCAATATTCCTAGAACAACTAGGCCTAGGCCTAAAAGGATACGGTTCTTGCCTATTGGCTTGGCCTCACCTGATAGCGCTGAAACTAAGCGTGGATCCTCGGTCATGAGGGCAGCTTCCATCTCCTGGAGCATCCGCTTCTCGTGATCTGATAAAGGCATAGGCCAACAATAGAACACGAAAGGTAGCCCTGGCTACTGCAAAATCACTCTTCGCTATCTTCTCCGGCTTTTATCAGGCGGGCAGGGCGCACACTGCCCTTTCCAAAGCGTGCTCGAGCCTGATCCATGGCACCTTCTGCCTGACGCCACCCAACTTCGCGCTCACCCAGCATCATCTGATGAGGCGCGCCTTCACTCAAATTCTCAAGTGACACGCCTACTAAGCGCAACCTGGCACGATCAATGCGCAGTGCTTGGTAAAGCCCCTTTGCAACTTCATAAACATCATGGGTGCTATCGATTGGAAGCGGCAAAGTCTTGCTGCGATTGATTGTAGAAAAATCGGCGAATCGCACTTTGATACTTATTGTCTTGGCAAATAATCCTCGGTCGCGCAATCTGGCAGTAGCGCGTTCAGTTAGTCTCAAGAACTCAGTCAGGATCTCTTCTGGATTATCTAAATCCTGTGGGAAAGTCTCGGCGGCACTGATGCTGCGATCTGGTTCTTCAGGGGTTACATCACGGTAGTCGCGACCCCATGCAAGTTCATAAAGCGATGCACCATTTGCTTCTCCTAATGCGCGAATAAGCGTTGCACGTGGCAGCTTTGCAATATCTTCAATCGTTCGAAGTCCAAGGCGCTCTAGTACTTCGGCCGTCTTTGGACCTACTCCCCACATTGCTTGAATTGGTAGTGGATGCAAAAAAGTAAGTATGCGATCAGTAGTAATTTCGAGCATTCCATTTGGTTTGCAGTGCGCCGAAGCTAACTTTGCGATGAACTTAGATGGTGCGATTCCAACTGAACATGTAATGCCTTCTTGTTCTTCAACTTTCCTACGTATCGCTACTGCGATTTCACGTCCAGTACCAAGTAATTTTTGAGAACCTGTTACATCTAGAAATGCTTCATCCAGTGAGATTGGTTCGACCCATGGTGTAAAGCTATGAAAGATCTCCATGACATGTCCTGAGACTTCTTGATAGCGCGGCATATCAACGGGTAAAAATATGGCATGCGGGGCTAAACGACGTGCGCGACCAACAGGCATCGCTGAATGGATTCCGAATTTGCGTGCCTCATAATTTGCTGCCGATACAACGCCACGAGTACCCATTCCGATAACGACTGCTTTGCCTTTTAGTTCGGGGTTATCGCGTTCGGCAACAGATGCAAAGAATGCATCCATATCAACGTGAAGAATCGTGGCTTTAACCTCTTCACTCATATTGCCAGCGTACTTTCTTTTGTGCGCCAACTTTCATAGGCCGCGCGCAGATCCCATGCCCCAGTTGCACGCAGTGAAATACCCCGAGCTCCTGTGCGCCGGGTGATACCACGAATCAGTAGCAGGGATGAGGAATACAGGGTGCTGGCATAGTCGGCCTGAGCGTCAGTAAAGAAAGTTGAATCGCTGCAGCCATATCCATCATCCAAAGTTATAAAGATAACGCGCTTGCCACTGCGCACCGGCGGGGTCTGCATTGCAACTTTGATACCGGCAACTAATACCGATGAACGCGAGCGTTGTGCCAATAAATCTGCCGAACGAACTGCCCCGATTGCATTAAGAAAATCACTATAAAACTCAATCATGTGCGCAGACATATCGATACCCAGCCGTTCGATTTCATGCTTAACACTTTCTGCAGGTGTCATATCGGGCAGACCGCTGCTAATTAATACAGGCGGTGCAAAAGCTAAATTCATCTGCGCACCGGTAACGCCAGCGTTTGGAGATTTCTGTAAATCTGAAAAATGCAGCAGTAAATCCCGGCGATTGACATCGATGTGCAAACGATCAAAAGCTCCAGTCAAGATTGCACTTTCTGT
The DNA here is from genome assembly GCA_903825015.1 of uncultured Actinomycetes bacterium. Lineage (GTDB taxonomy): Bacteria > Actinomycetota > Actinomycetes > Nanopelagicales > Nanopelagicaceae > Planktophila. The sequence continues at coordinate 672 of CAIJYZ010000076.1, read as the reverse complement.
AACGGGCGTACTGCAACCAGAGCGGCGAACAAAATCCGTTAAATCTATATAAGGCCGGCCCGCGATAATCGATGCGATTTCAGTATCACTAATCTTTGTGATGGTAGAAAGTGCGATACGAATTGCACGGCCATTATCTTCAACGCGATACACGGCATCGGATTGATTGACATCAAGAGGGGCAACGGTTAATCCCATCTGGCGAACTTCATCAACGATTAAACGTTTGGGATACATGCCAGGATCATGTGTAAGTACTCCAGCTAAAAATGCGGCCGGATGGTGGGTCTTAAGCCATGCTGATTGATAAGTAGGAAGTGCAAAAGCTGCAGCGTGCGCTTTACAAAAACCAAAGGATGCAAAGGCACGCAGGACTTCCCAGATTTCATTAACGATGGGCAGTTCGTAACCACGCGCGGTTGCGGCAGGGAAAAACCAGTCACACACTTCTTGTTGGCCGGCCTTATCCCCCAACGCCCGGCGTTTTTCATCGGCGCTAGCAAGTGACACACCTGTCATCGTTGCAATGATTTCGATTACCTGTTCGTGAAAAACAACTACGCCTTCGGTATCGCGCAAAATTGGATACAAATCAGGGTGCATTATTTGGGCTTTGGCCCACCCGTGACGCGCCTTTAAAAAGGGCGTAATCATGTCGGATTTAACTGGGCC
>CAIJYZ010000075.1 GCA_903825015.1 uncultured Actinomycetes bacterium | reverse complement strand
CCCTTGACCAAAGAAAATTAATCTGTAAGGTAACCTAACACAAAGCGGTAGGTTTCCTAACACAACGGCGTGGGCTATTTGTGGACTTACCCAAGTAAGTGACAAGGAGAAAACATGATGAAGAAACGCTTGTTCGCATCATTTGCAGCAACTGCTCTCGTCGCGGCCAGCATGGTTGCCGCCACAGGCGCAGCGCAGGCTGCACCACGAACAGTGACTGTTTGGTCGCCTTATCAAGGCGGAAATCTAGATATGTGGAATGCAGCCATTAAACGCGTAGAAGCTGCCAACCCAGGTCTAACTGTTAAATCAGTTGGAAACATCGATATGGCTAAATCACTTGCCGCAATCAATGCAGGCAATGGTCCAGATATCTCTGTTTCTAATGGAAATGGAAACCTTGGCTGGTTCTGCGGAACTGGTGCATGGCAAAAACTCAACACTCTCATCGCTGGTAAAGATGGCATCGACATGAAGGCAACGTTTAACGCTGCCTCAGTTGCATCATCGATCTCAAATAACAATCGATGTGCGCTACCTCTTTACTCAGAGATCTTTGCTTTCTTTTGGAACAAGGATGTTTTAGCTAAGGCTGGTTACACAACACCACCAAAGACAACATCAGATCTTCTTGCTTATTCACAGAAGCTAACAACCTTCAATGCAGATGGCAGCATCAAAACTGCAGGCTTTGTTCCTTGGGCTGGTTACTACGGATTCGATATGGATTCAATGTGGCTTGGTCAGATGTTCGGCGCAAAGTGGTACGGCGGAGATCGCAGCGCCGCATTTGCATCTGATCCAAAGTGGACTAAAGCATTTAACTGGCAGAAAGATTTCATCGCCAAGGTATTTGGTGGCGGAAACTTTGATAAGGGCTCAAAGCTTCTTACAAAGTTTGTTGCAGCACGCGGCGGTGAATGGGGAACTGACCATGACTTCATGACGGGTCGAGTCGCTATGAAGTGGGATGCAAACTGGATGGCACCTATGTATTGCACAGGTGATGACTGGACTCTTGCTGATAAGTGCACATCAAAAGTTAATTTTGGAATCGCAGGCTTCCCTGTTTCTCCAGATAACTTGGCTGCATATGGCTCAGGTGTAGTTGGTCAAGGCCAAATGGGTATCTCAAAGGGCTCAAAGAATGTAAAGGATGCATGGATTGTCATGAAGGCACTTGCAACCGATACAAAGATGGCCGCTGCATGGGATGCTGCAAATGGTTCACCATCATCACTTCTTGCAAAGGCAGCGCGTCCAGCTAACCAACCTGCTTGGTATGCACCTGTTTATGATGTTATGAACAATCCAAAGTCTGCTTATCACACAGTTAAAAACACTGGAGAGCACCTAGAAGAATCAATGCTCCAGAACTTGATGGCTTCATGGCAGGCTGGCGATACGTCAAATATCAAAACTGCGTTAGCTGATTTGGCTGACAAGGTTAATCAGATAATCGCAAGAAATAGCTAAGTAAAGACTCCATGTCACAAGCGAGGGTAATAGCAAGCTCCCCCTTCAAAAAGAAGGGGGAGCTTGCTCCACCACGAAAAAAACTAAAGACTCCGTGGCTGTTCATCCTCTTGTGCATGTCGCCTTGGCTATTTGGAATTATCTTTTTTACTGCTTATCCGATGATTTCAAGTTTCTATCAATCATTTACCAAGTTCAATTTAATTGAATCACCGAAATGGATTGGCCTTGAAAACTTTCATCGTATGTTTTTTGAGGACTCAGATTTCTGGCAAGCGTTAAAAAACACGGTCTGGATCTCGGTCATCAGCATTCCCCTACGTATTGCTTTTGCAATGTTTACCGCTTGGGTTTTAACTAAGCCAAAGCGCGGACGCAATATCTATCGCACAATCTTCTTTTTGCCATCAATGGTTCCAGCTGTTGCTGCAACGATGGCATTTACATACATCTTCAATCCTGCATATGGTCCAATTAACCGTATGCTCGAAGCGATTGGAATCAAGGAACCGCCATTTTGGTTCTTAGATCCAAAATGGTCTAAGTGGGGTTTGATCTTGCT
>CAIJYZ010000074.1 GCA_903825015.1 uncultured Actinomycetes bacterium | reverse complement strand
TGCAACAGGCTTTGGTTCAGCTTCACCGCCCAGCAGATTTAGATTCGGCAGATAATGCCCGTGAACGTTTGACTTTTGATGAAGCGTTTTTACTTCAGTCGTTACTTGTTTTGCGCCGTAACGAACTCAAGAAACTCAATACGATTTCACGTAAAGTGATCAAGGGCGGAATCTTGCAGGCATTTGATGAATCCCTGCCATTTCAACTTACTGGCGGACAGCGCCAAGTTTGTGCAGAAATTGAAGCAGATTTATCCCAACCCCATCCGATGCATCGTTTACTTCAGGGTGAAGTTGGTTCTGGTAAAACAATTGTCGCACTTCGTGCGATGTTGGCAGTTGTTGATAGCGGGGGTCAGGCAGCACTTCTAGCGCCAACCGAAGTTCTTGCTGCTCAACACCTACGCACAATCGAAAAACTTTTAGGAGATTTGGCACAAGGTGGGATGTTGGGCAGCGATGAAAAATCTACTCAGATTACTTTAATCACTGGCTCACAAAATGCGGCCTCACGCAAAGCCGCGCTTGCCCTAGCCGCTTCAGGAGATGCTGGAATTGTTATTGGTACACACGCTTTGCTCGGAGAAAAAGTTGAATTTAAAGATCTTGGTCTAATTGTTGTTGATGAGCAACACCGTTTTGGTGTCGAACAACGCGATGCATTAAAGGAAAAAGCGCAGAAACCACCGCATTTATTAGTAATGACAGCTACGCCGATTCCACGAACAGTTGCAATGACAGTCTTCGGTGATTTAGATGTTTCTACTTTGCGCGAACTCCCACTTGGCCGTCAGCCAATCACAACACATGTAATCCCGGTAATGGAAAAACCAACTTATTTGGATCGCGCTTGGCAACGCATTCGTGAAGAGGTCTCACGAGGACATCAGGCCTACATCGTTGCACCTCGTATTGCCGCCGGTAGCGATGAGAATGCAGATATTGATTTTCTATTCGGCACCGAATCAACAGATATCGCATCCGTGGAAGAACTGGCTCCACGTTTGCACGGCAAAGAGTTAGCCGGTCTGAAAGTTGCCATGCTTCACGGACGCCTTAGTGCAGATGAAAAAGATGCCACGATGAAAGCATTTGCTGGCGGTGAGATCGATGTTCTTGTTTCGACAACTGTCATTGAAGTAGGCGTAGATGTTGCTAATGCAACAATCATGGTGATCATGGATGCCGACCGTTTCGGCGTATCTCAGCTGCACCAATTGCGTGGGCGAGTAGGTCGCGGAACATCACCTGGTTTATGCCTTCTAGTTACAAACTCTTTACCCGAAACACCTGCTCGTCAGCGTTTGGATGCCGTTGCTGCCACATTGGATGGGTTCGAGCTTTCTCGAATCGATTTAGAACAACGCAGAGAAGGTGATGTTCTAGGTGCAAGCCAGTCAGGCACCCAATCACACCTTCGATTATTGCGGGTCTTGCGCGATGAAGAACTCATAGAGCGTGCTCGTAAAGATGCACAAGATCTCATTGCGACATCCCTGGATTTATCGGGATATCCTGCACTCAGAGATGAACTCATCACGATGCAAAATGATTTAGCCGTTGACTACTTGGATAAGGGTTAATAAATTGAGAATAATTGCCGGAGTCGCAAAAGGTCGAACACTGGGAACCGTTGCAGGTGCAACTCGGCCAACATCTGATCGCGCACGCGAAGGTCTCTTTTCTTCATTGCTTTCAGAGTTCGGTGATTTTCTTGGGCTTCATGTTTTAGATCTTTTCGGAGGCTCTGGTGCAATTGGCCTTGAAGCACTTTCTCGCGGAGCTAGCCTTGTCCATATCGTAGAAAAAGATAGTGATGCGCAAAAGACGGTTGAAAATAACTTTGAATTAGTTAACAAGAATATGCCTACAGGAAAGTTTCATCTGTATTCGATGTCGGCACAACGTTTTGTTTCAGATCCACCAAAAGATAAATATCACATTGTCTACATCGACCCACCATATGAGTTCTTAGATTCTGAGGTTGAAGAGATTCTAAGCAAATTGCACAGTGGCGGATTCTTGAAAGATGATGCATTAATTGCAGTTGAACGCACCGCTAAACGTTCAAATTTTTCATGGCCCAGTGGATTTACTGCAGTGCGTGAACGAAATTATGGCCAGGCAACGATTTTTTACGGCAATTACACCCCCTAAGAATGGATAACTGAGGCCACAGTTGCTAGCGTTTAGACCATGAGACGTGCGGTTTGTCCTGGATCCTTTGATCCCATCACATATGGCCATCTCGATATCATTTCTCGCGCTAGTGCCCACTTTGATCAAGTGGTCGTAGCGGTCCTTGAAAACCGGACTAAATCTTCCCTCTTTACGGTGGCCGAGCGTATTGAAATGATTCGAGAAACCACTTCTAACCTTTCTAACGTCACCGTAGATTCATGGTCAGGTCTACTTGTTGACTACTGCAAGAGCAATTCAATTCAAGCCATTGTTAAGGGTTTGCGTGCGGTGACAGATTTTGATTACGAACTTCAGATGGCGCAAGTAAATCTTCAAGGCTCTGGGGTTGAAACAATGTTTATGGCGACAGCACCTGCCCACTCATTCTTGTCTTCATCTTTAGTTAAAGAGTTAGCCCATTACGGGGGAGATGTTTCTACGATGGTTCCAGCATCAGTTAATGAAGCGCTCAAACTTCGAGTAGCAGGGAAATAGTTAAATGGATTCAGTCGAGAAATTAGCATCTGCAATTACGATGGTTGAAGAAGCACGTGGTGTACCCCTATCTGCAAGTTGTGTAGTACACCGCGGAG
>CAIJYZ010000073.1 GCA_903825015.1 uncultured Actinomycetes bacterium | reverse complement strand
GGCGCCGTCATTAATGGACCAGCCGAACGCGCACTGAAGAAGTACGTGACGGTTCAAGATTCGGGATCCTTATTTATAAAAGCCTAAGTATTTACTCGGGACAATAAAAAACTCCGCTCACCCTCGGGTGGGAATGGGGCAACTATGGGCTGGGCAGTTGAGGAAATGGTCTAAGGCACCTGAGTGGATGCTGAGAGTTAAAAACATTTACGCCTGATTTAGGGTTCTAAACAGGGTTAATTGGCCCTTTTAAGAGTTCGTCACCGTTGCTGCACGTGTGTCTGTGCCCGCGCGCACGCTAATTGAAATCGTAGAAGTAATGCCGTTAATGGTTGCTAATGCGCGAAGTCGAACTGTTCCCGTATTTGCCACTAATGCAACCGGAACCGTGGTTACTGCGCTAGTACCACCCATAGTTGTTGTAACAATTGTAGTTATTGCACCCGAACAGATGCCTGTGGCTTCAGTCCAGGTTCCTGCGCACCTCTGCAATGTGATTGTGTCGACTCCTGATGATGAAACTACCTGCGAGATTCCAAAAGAAACAAGAGCTAAAGGCTTGATGTTGTTTACATTGAAATACTGCTGCCAACAACCATTGCCCGTGATGGCCGTTCCCGTGGCAATAATCGCCGTTGTGGGTAAAGAAATTGTTATATTTCTTGGGGCTGTTGCCTTGATAGTGAGAATTTTTGTTCCTACTTGAATACCTGCAACTGGTGCCGTGATCACCATTCCTACTTGGTAACCCGTAGTTGAGGTTGCAATAACAATCGTTGTTGCACCGGATGCAGTTGAACCCGAAGAAGATCTAGCTTGGGTGCAACCAGCGGTAAAAGTTGGAAGTGCATAGGCGGCAGTAGTTGTCGCAGCCGAAGTTGCTCCAGCAACGGCTTGAAATTGAGCAGTTGCTATCGAGTGAGAACCCGATGCAGAACTTGCTTTAACAACTGCAAAAGAGGGGAGCAGCTCGGTAGGTGCCATTGTTATAGCACCTACCAAAGCCGCAACGGCGACAAGACGTAGATTTCTCAACCTCTTATGCCTCCGTTTCCTCTTTGCGTTATCCCGTTACCTAATTAGCTGTTGGTCGTTGTTGCAGTACGTTGTGTTGCAATGAATGTCCATGTAACAGCTGCTGTTAAACCTTGAATGGTTCCGCCGGGAGGCGTTCCATTATTTGTAACTTCGCTGCCAGTTGGCAATGCGATCGCTAGTTGGAGATGAATCACAGCAGTTGATAGCAGTGAACCAGAGGCCAAAGTTAAAGAAGCTGGTGTTGCAAGGCTTAGAAGTGAAGACGATGTAAGTACGTTTGTTGAACCTGGTGTACAGACACCAGCATTTGTCCAAGCAATTGAGCACTCTTTAATCGTGACTTGAAGTCCAGCTGTTCCATTAGTAAGCAAAGCATTGGCAGTACCGCCAACACCAAGCGTCATAGATGAAATATTGAGTGTTCCAGCATTAGTTAAATCAACATAGCGATTAACAACATCGCCAGGGGCCATTGCTGTAATTGCAGTAGAAAAACCACCTGTAATTCCGGCAACGCCCGAAGGAGCTTGAGTAAGACTTAAATTGCCGGTGGTGACAGATCCACCAGTTGTATTGCTTGCACTTGCAGTTAGAGATGCAAACACAGAGGAACTAACCAACGCTCCACCACCAACTGTAGCTGTAGCTACAACCAAGAGTTTAACGGTAAGTCGAGTTGCTCCTTGCAGCATACTTGCGGACAGTAGTTTCATTTAGTTCTCCTTGATAGTTTGCAGTTCATTGCGGGACTCCGCATACAACTCTTTGTAGAGTTGTATCTTCCTTTTATCGTGCTCTGTTGTTGTTCGTGCTTCGGTATATAGGTCTTTGTAGACTTGTTCTAGGCGGAAATTTCTTTCCTCGATCTTTTTCTTAAACATTGCCATGATGAGTGTTAACACGTTGGCAACAACTATGAGGGCTAATGCTGCTTGGCGCCCTTGAACCGATGTTAAATAGACAAGAATATGGCCAATCCAACTGATTCTTGCAAGAGTTACAGGTACTTTCTGAACTGGCGCTGCAAGATAAGGATCTACCTCAGCCAAATCATTTGCATCGCCTTTAGTTGTGATGCGTAACAAACCGTTTTGATTCTTAATATCTACAATTCGGTGTGCATAAAAACTTTCAGTTCCTGCGGCATGCAAAGTAACAATGTCTCCAACTTGCAATTGCGAAGCTGGCTTTTCAACTGTAATAAATGCATCACCAGGTTGCGCAAATGGACGCATACTTCCAGACAAAACTGGTGATATCCCGTAGCCATAAAAATTATGTAATATCGTTGGAGTTGCAACAATGCCTGAAATAAAAATGATAGCCAAAGTTTTGAGCGCGATGACTCTAAATTTTGACTTTCTTTTTCTATTAACCGGGCGTTTACTCATGCCGCGAATTTAAGAGAGAAACCTCGCGTTCACCTCACAATTTGCGCGCTTCTACTACACAGTAATTTATAATGGGTTTTTGGGTGTTTTTAGTGTTTTCTAAGCGCAAAAGGCATGGCACACTTACGCCAAATCCACCGAGAGTAGCGAGGAAATAGATATGGCCGAACCAGCAAAGAGCGTTTTAGTTGTCGATGACAACGAAGATATTCGCGGGCTGCTCTCATTAGTCCTACAAAAAGAGGGCTATGAAGTTCATACTGCTGAAGATGGTGCTCAAGCATTAGAAAAAACTTATGAAACAAAACCCGATCTCATATTGCTAGATGTGATGATGCCGGGATTATCTGGTTTAGAAGTTCTTTCTACCATTAGAGAACATAAAGATAAGAAAGTAAACCAAGTTCCGATCATGATGATTACCGCTAAATCAACTATCGATGACATTGATGCAGCTGTTGAACTAGGGGCATCTTCATACATCGTTAAACCTTTTAGACCAGCGAACTTGGCTGAAAAGGTTCAAGCTATTTTTGATGGCGAGATTGCAGATTAACTAGAAAGTTAGAGATATCAATACAGTCAATTAACGGAGAGAGTTATATGAAAAGAAATTTTGCTAAAGGAGTCTTAGGTGTTTTCTTTCTTTCGCTTTTGGTTGCGATGGTTCCATCTGCAAACGCTGCAGATGCCAATCCATACGGTGGAGCAAAGGTTGCTCCACCTGCGCCAACTGAAACAATCCTTGTTATTTCAAAGGGTTCAGTTAGTAAGAATTTATCCATGAATGACCTGAAGGCTATGAAATCATCGACTTTAGTGATTCATGAGCCATTTGTTAAGAGAGTTCAGAGTTTTAGAGTTATTCCATTGAAAACACTCTTTGCATTGGCAGGAATCAAAGGGGCAGATAAAGTGCAGACCATCGCACTCAATGACTACATCTACACGAACACTTCTGATAATTTCACTACTGCCCAGGGATATCTTGCAATCACTCGTTCAGGTAAGGCAATAGGTTATGACCAAGGTGGCCCTATCAGGATTATTTTCCCTGATAAGAGCAAGTGGGCAAAGTTCCTGGATCCATGGAATTGGTCGCTCAAAATGATTAGAGTGGGTTGATCTGAGAACTTTAAAAATCACAGAACCTGACGGCATACGTTTTAAAGTTTCGCGTAGTCAGAAGTTTTTGGTTGCCATAATTTTGGCAAATTTAGTGGTGCTCAGCGCTTTTATGATTTCAAGTTCGCGTTTTGCTGCAAGTGAAACCAAAATCTTTTCTTCTGCGCAATCAACGGCCACGTCAATTATCTTTACCCAACGCGAAAGCTTGGCGTACACGATTCGATATTCGGAATGGCTAGGCGGGCTCCTTCCTAAGCGCGACGTCGAGATAGCCCGTGCTTTTTTGGCACAAAGACTTAATGTGATTAATGCAGATGGAACAAGTACGGGTCAAAGAGCTGCCCCTGAATATGTGGCTGCACTAAAACTCTCGGATTCGATCCTTGCCTCTGCTCCGGACGGCATTTTGCCCGAAAAAATGCATACGAGGTTAGTAGCCAGTTCGGGCGATTTTATAAATGAAATGCTGGGTCAATCACGTCAAATGGTTGTTTCGTATCAGCAAGAGCTAGATGCCAACATTTTACTTTCTGCGCAAAAACGAAGTCGCAATACTCTAATTAATCTTTGGCTGCTCATCTCACTCATTATTTTGACCTCAATATTCTTAATTACGGGTGGCATTGCATTTCGATCACAATACAAAGTGGCCAGTAACAGCCTTGCAAAGGAGGCCGCGGCATTATCTATCGCCATAAAGAGGTTGGAGAGCGCCGAAATAACCGTGAAAACCTTAGAAGAGCTAAATGCCAATAAGAATGACTTCATCTCAACGGTTAATCATGAACTGCGTACACCATTGACATCAATCATTGGATATATAGATTTATTGCGAAGTTTTGGGCCAGCAGATCAAACTGGTCAATTTGAAAAAATAACAGGAGTTATCGAAAGAAATTCAAATGTGCTGCTTGATTTAGTAGGAAGCATTCTTTCGCTTTCAAATCTAGATTCGGCTGAGCAAATATCAGAACACGAGAAGGTGTTTCTTGCAGATGTTGTGAAAAAGAAGTTATTCATACTTTCTCCTTTGACGGATGAGAAATCCATAACTATTGATTTACATCTCTTGGGTGACAAAGATTTTGTGATTTTGGGAAATACTGGGCAAATTTCGCAAGTAGTTCTTAATCTATTATCAAATGCAGTTAAATTCAGTCCCGAAGGTTCGCATGTAGATGTTTCACTGAGTACATTTACTAAGGAAATTACAGACGACAGCATCCGCTTGGAGATTAAAGACCGTGGAATTGGCATCCCAGCCGAAGATATACCTAAACTCTTTAACCGTTTTTACCGCGCGGCAAATGCAATGGCTAGTCAAATAGATGGAACCGGTCTAGGTCTTGCCATCGTTGACAGAATTCTTGAACTCCATGATGGTGTAATTCACGTTGAATCAGTCGTTAACGAGGGCAGTACTTTTACCGTTGAATTTCCACGATATTTGTCTGAAGTTGATCGATTAATCTCAACTAACAGAGTCAATGTCTTGCATAAAGCAATCAATGCTTTAAAAGCGTCCACTCATGAAGATTTAGCGCCAATCACACATCAAATGGGCGGGGCAGTAGCTTTCTATAATCTTGAAAAAGAGAGCGATTTGATTTTGGAGTTTCACGATTGGCTAGAAAAAGCGACATTGGCAGATTTTGTTGAAGTTCATAATAAAAAGGAAACTTTGATACAAACGTTAGAGCTCAGTTACCAAGATCTTATCGATCAAAAGGAGAAGAAATGAAAAGTACTATTTTGGTCGTAGATGATAATGAAGATATTAGGGCTTTTGTAAGAGTAAGCCTAGAAGATGATGGATATCGTGTACTTGAGGCAGCCGATGGCGAATCAGCGCTGCGAATCTTTAGAAATGAAAATCCTTCGCTAGTTATATTAGACATCGGTATCGGACAGCCTGATGGCTTTGAAATTTGTCGAATCATCCGAAGTGAATCCTTAGTACCGATCGTGATGCTCACTAGTCGCGCCGACGAAGTAGATGAAGCAATGTGTTTGGCTGTAGGTGCCGATGATTACATCCGCAAACCAGTTTCACCTCGAATTTTGAACTTGCGAGTTGGCAATCAACTACGTCGCCGTAGTTCGGCCAACCCACAAGAGGTCACACTGCTTAAAGCCGGGGGATTGACTTTGGATCTCTTGAGCCACGAATTGCGGGTTAGTGATGCAGTTGTGCCACTTACCCGAACCGAATTTGATTTCATTGAATTACTGATGCACCAACCAAAACGAGTTTTCACTCGTGAGCAGGTACTTACTGCAATCGGTGGTTCTAGTGATTTTTCTAGTGATCACTTGATTGATACGCATGCATCTCGTCTACGAATAAAGATAAAAGGTGCGGGCGGGCCGCGAGTAATTTCGGCTGTGCGAGCAGTTGGATACAAGCTTTTCTATCCAGAATCGGATCCCGACCAAGTTCAAGAGTAATCTGCTTGCACGGTAGGTAGTCAATGAAAATGCGCCGTACGACGCGTAATTAATTAACGTACAGAGCGCAGAACTGCGGTAACGATTCCTAAAATTTCACAGTCATCACCGTTAATAGGTTCGAATGCATCGTTAGCTGGCAGCAACCAGATGTGACCGTCTTTGCGAGAAAATGTTTTTACGGTTGCTTCGCCATCGATCATCGCAGCTACGATTTCGCCTTTGTTGCAATCTTTCTGTGAACGAATAACAACAAAATCTCCATCACAGATAGCAGCATCGATCATTGATTCACCAACAACTTTGAGCATGAATAAATCACCTTTGCCAACGAGGGATTCAGGTAAAGGAAATGTCTCTTCAACTTCTTGTTCGGCAGTGATAGGTCCACCAGCAGCAATACGACCAACAAAGGGAATAAACTTTGTCTTTGCAACAGGTGCGCCGTTGTTATTTTCAGGGGTTAGCTCAAGTGCCCGGCCCTTGCTTTCGTCGCGGCGAATAAATCCCTTTTGCTCCAAGATTTCCAGCTGATACTTAACCGATGCCGTGGAAGTCAGGCCAACGGCCGCCCCGATTTCGCGCATAGTTGGGGCATATCCCTGTTCGGACATGGCCGTTTCAATGACATTGAGGATTTCAGCCTGGCGAGTAGATAGGCCGGCAGTGGAGGGGCTCTGTGTGCTCATGGATACAGGGTGACACAGACGGGGCAAAAATTCAAACATATGTTCGAATTTGGCTTGCAATTTGTCAGTGGTGGGGTGTTTAATTGTCCTTGTTCGAACAGTTGTTCGAATACCTTTCCCCAAGGAGAACGACCATGAGTACTGTGACATTAGCTAGCAAAAACGGTGCATTACAAGGCTTTTCTAGTCATGCAGCATCTTCGATCAATCCGTCCGGCGCATCTTTAACTCGCCGTGGTCGACTAGCGCGAACATTATTTGTGGCTTCTTTGACCGTAGTGCTGGTGGCTGGATTTGCCGCCAAATCTGCCGGTGGTGAACAAGTAGTGGCTGCTACCTCCTATGTAACTGTCGTGATTCCTGGGGGAGCAACACTCTGGTCAGTTGCCTCTGCATATACAACCGGTGATGTTCAAGCCATGGTCGAGGCGATACGTGAAGCAAATAATTTAAAAGGATATGACGTCATGACTGGTCAAAAGTTACGCGTTCCAACTAATTTGTAATCCCGAGCAACAAAAGTTTTTCAGGGGGAAGCCCATCGAAGGGCCGTGATTTATTCAACGTTTAAGCCTTAAAAAACTAAGTTACCGATAGGTAAATCAAGCATTTACTGCTTCCTCTCGGGATAACTATATAAAAGGTGAATTAAATTGAATTTGTTTTGCGATCGCACAAAAATCCGTCTCACGCTTAGCCTCTTTTTGGCATCCACCATCGCTGTTTTCTTGGCGATAACTCCAGCTTCGTACGCTGACAACTCATCACAAAATAATTCAAAGAGTTCAAACTCTTCTGCTGAAAAGAGCAATAGTTCAAAAGGTGATGACGTCGAAATCACTCCTGTCGGTTCAGGTTCTGAGAAGTCCTCATCAGAGGATGAATCATCTTCAGATGAATCATCAAATAGTGACGAAACAGGATCAGAAGAATCTAGCGATAACGATGGCGACAACGACGATGTTCCGACTCCGGTCGTCTGTATTTCTCCGCAGGTTTTAAATGTTGCTACAAATCAATGTGAAACACCACCAACTCCGGTTGTCTGTATCTCTCCTCAGGTTCTAAATGTCGTAACAAATCAATGTGAAACACCCCCAACTCCAGTTGTCTGTATTTCACCTCAGGTTTTAAATGTTTCTACAAATCAATGTGAAACGCCACCAACTCCAGTTGTCTGTATTTCTCCTCAGGTTCTAAATGTCGTAACAAATCAATGTGAAACACCCCCAACTCCGGTTGTCTGCATCTCACCTCAGGTTTTAAATGTTGCTACAAATCAATGTGAAACACCACCAGTTCCAGAAGCACCGAAGAATCCAGCTCTAGTTGAGTTTGAAGAAACAATCTACGTAAGCAGTGGAATCACTTCAAACGTTAAAGAAACTACTACTGGAAAATTCTTGAAGAACAGCATGAATATCAAGACATACAAAACTGGCGAAAGCTATGTGAAAGTTCCTTCAACTGGAACTATTCAGTCTTTTGTTCAGCCAGGCTCTGGCTCGGTAGTAAATGCATCTGGTGAGCTTCGCTATACACAAAATCCAAAGTTCAAGGGAACAACTAAGTTTTCTTACATAACAACAAATGCAGAAGGTGGCCTAGAGCTTCATAAAGTCACTGTAATTGTCGCTAATAAGGCACCGCTACTTATAAGTGCACAGTCATCAGATACCAAGACCGAACAAGAAGCTTGGACAACTACAGCAAAGTCATTGGCATTTTCTTCACTTGATCCAAATGGAGACAAATACAAAGTTACAGTTGGTACACCAAGCAAGGATGTTAAAGTCACGTATACAGCTGGCAAGTTAAACCTAAGTGCCCCACGCGAGTTCAGTGGATTTGTTGATGTTGATGTCATCGCAACAGATGCCGACAATGCAGTAACAATTGTTCCTGCACGATTTGTCGTCAACCCTGGCGTTCCTTCAGCTTCTTCTGTATTAACTGTAAGCAAGGAAGTCCATATGCGTAGCGGACTTAATATGATGTTCGAATTCACATCAGTTGTGAACTTCAAACGTTCAATTAACGCAACAGGTGTTTCGTTGGTAGTCAACGGGATTAACCAGGGATATGAAGACGACCACGCAGCAACAATCATTCTTCCTGAGCCAGCTGGAGTTAAAGATTCAATCATGCTCAAGATGACCGGTAACGATGGAACAGAATCTGCGGCCGTAAAGGTTCCTGTAAAAGTTGCACTGGGGGCTCCGGTTGCCCGAGTGAACTTTGATACTGATTCTTGGGCGCTGACCACCGGTGCCAAGAAGATCTTGAACGAGTTGGCATTAACCTCTGCCCATCTAAACGTCACAGCATTTGACTTGTTCGGTCACGCAGATGGCAAGAGGGGCAAGATTCCTAACCAGACGCTTTCAGATAAGCGCGCTGCCTCGGTAAAGAGTTATCTGCTTTCTGTAATGAAGAAGGCTGGAATTTCAGATGTGCAACTGACTAAACAAGGCCTATCTGATAAGTCGCCATTTTCTTTAAGTAAGAGCGCTGCCGGACTTGCTATCAACCGTCGCGTGGAAGTTTTCCTCCCTACGCTCTAATTACTTAACGCAAAAGCCCTAGGTGCCAAAGCGCGCTTAGGGCTTTTGTCTTGCCCCACGACACGCCCTAAAGGAGCTCTTACGCGTACTCAACGAGCAAACTCTCGAGAAATGCTTTATAGTTCCCACTATATGTAGGGGTCAAAGCGGTAAAAACTTCCATAAGTAGTGTTTTTAGGGTAGTTTTGCCGGTCCGCCCAATACATCTAAATGTTGGAAAAATCTAGGGATACGAAGGGAGACACGCCGAAATGATTTGCCCATTTTGCCGCTTTGAAGATTCACGCGTTGTTGACTCTCGACCTATCGAAGATGGCACACAGATCCGCCGCCGCCGGGAATGCCCAGAGTGCGGACAGCGTTTTTCTACCCAGGAAATCGCACTGCTCAATATCATTAAGCGCTCTGGTGCTACTGAGCCATTTAGCCGCGAGAAGGTCCTTGTGGGCGTTCGCAAAGCCTGCCAGGGGCGCCCAGTTAACGAAGACGATCTAGTTTTGCTAGCCCAGCGCGTTGAAGAAACTCTTCGCTCTACTGGTCAATCCGAAATCGAAGCCCAAGAAGTGGGATTGGCCATATTGGCGCCACTCCGAGAGCTCGATGAGGTCGCTTACTTACGTTATGCCTCCGTGTACCGTAACTTTACTTCCCTTGAAGATTTCGAAGGCGAGATCGCGTTACTGCGAGCACTACCTTCAGGCCATTCCTCGGCGCATTTGAAAGAAACAAGTACAAGTAATTCCCCAATTACTGAAAAAAATAGCACCGCAATGCCACAAAGCACTACAACTCAGAGCAACAAATCATTAGCGAATCAGAACAACTAAAGAAGACGGGGAACCACACAATGTCAGAGACGGTCATCAACCGACCAGCGAAAATCAAGGCCCACAACACTGTAAAAGGTAAGGGCTTGACTATCGAACGTATCTACACCAACGAAGGCGTACACCCATACGACGAAGTTAAATGGGAGCGCAGAGATGTAGTACA
The DNA here is from genome assembly GCA_903825015.1 of uncultured Actinomycetes bacterium. GTDB lineage: Bacteria > Actinomycetota > Actinomycetes > Nanopelagicales > Nanopelagicaceae > Planktophila. The sequence continues at coordinate 108 of CAIJYZ010000073.1, read as the reverse complement.
GCAAAACTGGAAAACCGGTGAGACCGTATTCGAACAACGTGGCGTTGAATACCCAGACACATGGTCAGTTAACGCATCAACAATCGTTACAACAAAGTATTTCCGCGG
>CAIJYZ010000072.1 GCA_903825015.1 uncultured Actinomycetes bacterium | reverse complement strand
TTTTGTGCACGTCATTCCAGCCTTTGTGCTGACCGCTCTTCTATTAGCAATTGTTCCGGGGCAGACCGTTGCAATGATTTTGCGCCAATCAATTATCGGCGGATCAAAGACTGCATATACAACGTTGCTTGGAACAAGCACCGCGCTGATTTTCTGGGGTGCTGCCTCTGCCATTGGTTTGTCACAAATCTTCGCGCATTCTCATGCGGCATATACCGCGCTTAAATATGTAGGTGTTGCTTTTCTTACCTTTCTTGCACTTCAAACTCTCTGGTCATTACGGTATGAGTTTGGAAAGTTTGATTATGAAGGTAATGCAAAAACTGGATTAGGACCAGCATTTCGTTTAGGTCTTTTCACTAATCTGACAAATGTTAAAGCTGCAGTTTTTGCAGTTGCATTTATTCCGCAGTTCGTGCCCAAGAATTTCAATCTTGGGTGGGGAATCTTCTTACTTTCATTTGTGCAGGCCGTCACATCTGCAACATGGTATTCATTCTTAATTTCAATGATTGGGAGGGCTACCACTATTTTGGCCCGTCCAAAAGTACGAAGAGGCCTTACTGCATTTTCTGCTCTAGGTATTTTGTTTCTTGCAGCAACGCTCTTGCTCACATCACCTCGTTGATGCAATAGAATAAAGACATGCGAGTAATTAACACCGAGCAACTTAAGAGTATTCTCGCCGGACTTCCAAGCAATCCACGAATTATTGCATCAGGAAATTTCTCATCACCGCGCACATTATTAAAAGTTGCTGACGAAGTTATCCCCGAATTCAAACTTCATATGCTCAATGCTCATGGAACAGGCATTCCAGATCGAGAAGGCATCACTTACGAAACTGCTTTTGTTGGTCCAGCAATGCGCAATCACCCCCGTCTTGAGTACATTCCATCGCGGCTTTCTCTATTGCCAGTATTAATCCGCAACTTTTATCGCCCAGATGTTGTTTTACTTCATACATCCCAACAACGTTTTGACACTGTCAGCCTTGGTACAGAAGTAAATATTCTTCCTCGTGCAATTGAGACCGCCCGTGCGCACGGAGGCCTCGTCATTGCTCAAGCTAATAAGCAGATGCCATATACCTATGGTGATGCTCAGATCTATGACAGCGAGATAGATTATTTAGTTGAAGTCGATGAGCCTTTGCAAGAAAAGCCTCAAACCCCAGTTACTGACATTCAAGGCGAGATTGGTAATCGCATCGCTAGTTTGATTCAAGATAATTCGACTCTGCAGCTTGGTATCGGGGGAGTGCCAGATGCAGTATTGATGGCCCTGAAAGAACGCAAGGGCTTAAGAATCTGGACGGAGATGTTTTCTGATGGCGTACTTGAGTTATCAAAAGCCGGAGCACTAGATGATGAAATTCTTATTACTGCATCATTTATCTTTGGTAGCCAAGAGTTGTATGAATGGTTAGATCTCAATAAAAAGGTACGTATGTTGCGTACTGAAAGAACAAATGATCCTTCGCAAATTGCGCGTCAAGCACAGATGACTTCTATTAACAGTGCACTCGAAGTAGATCTATTTGATCAAGCAAATGCCAGCCATGTTCGGGGCAAGATTTATAGCGGTTTTGGTGGATCTACAGATTTCATCGTGGGCGCACTTCATAGTCGTGGCGGTCAATCTTTCGTCGCTCTGCCTTCTTGGCATCCTAAGGCTAATGTTTCAACGATTGTGCCCCGCTTACAGAGCAACATCACTCACTTTCAACACTCATATGTTGTTACCGAACAAGGTGTAGCCGCATGCTTTGGTCACTCTCAAAATGATCAAGCCATAAATATTATTCACAACGCTGCGCACCCTTCAGTGCGCGAAGAGCTGATTTCTAAAGCAGCTGAATACGGACTGCTTTAACCCGCTAACTCCATCGGCCATGCGTCGCTGGGTGAATCACTTAACGGCAAGTTTTTCTTATCTTTTGTTGTGATAGTTATAAATGTCAACGTGGGCTTTCCTTTAATGCTCTTAGATTTACTTAATACAACTGTGACATCTGCATAATGTTGTTTACCAGCGGCACAGTTTGGGAGACAGTCATTGATTTGATACTTGCCATCACCGGTTGCGCCATCGACGCTCCATGAGCTCCATTCAATAGCTCCAACGCCGACACCTGCATCGGCACAGAATTTAATGATCGTTGTTGGCTTGTAATCCTGCATTCCGCAGTTAGTTACATATACCTGGGTAGTAACAGCGCGATTGATAAATGTGTAGCCGCCATAACCCAAACCAATAACGCTGGCTAATAACACAATCCAGCCTTTGGAGTATCTATATTCGCGAAAGGTCTTCATAGTGGTAGTTAGTAAACCACTTGTATGTAGGCTTTACCTGTGAATCGCCGGATATTTTTAGTAGGAGCAATGGGATCCGGAAAATCAACAATTGGGGGCATTCTTGCTCAAGCATTAGATCTTGAGTACGTAGATAATGATTATGGTCTTTCAAAGATGGTTTCTAAATCAGTCAACGAGTTAGCAACTCTGGATGTGGCGACTTTGCATGCCTATGAAGATCGATACCTAGAAAATTTATTAGCAAAGCCCGGTATTTTCGTAGCAGGTGTGGCGGCATCTGCTGCTGATAATTCAAGACTCACCGAGTTATTGCACCGTGAATTCACAATCTACTTGCATACCTCGTTAGAGTCCCAACTTCGACATAGCGGAAGCAAAGGCGTTGGCCGACAAGGTTTAGTGCAAAACAGAGAGGCAGAGATTGAGTCACGATATTCACGTAGAAATCCCCGCTATCTGGAGATAGCCTCTCTAGTTATTGAAGCAACCAGGGATCGCAATAAAGATGCTCAAGTGATTCTTGATTATGTGAAGGGATTGTCGTGAGAGTTCAACGCCATCCCGTCGAATCAGGGTTCACCTTGCAGATTGATACACCTGTTGGTAGACAGAGCTTTCCAGCAACAGTTCCCGGATCAATCCACACAGACTTAATCGCTGCAGGATTAATCGGGGATATTCGAACTACCGGTACAGAGGCCGAACAAGAGTGGATTCGCAGCGCTGATAGCAGTTTCCGCACAACTATCCTGGCTCAAAGCGCAGCATCGCACGAGTTAAATTTTCTAGGACTTGATACTTTGGCAACAGTTTCGATTAATGGTCAACAACGATTAGTTACTGAAAATATGCATCGCGCTTATTCAATTGCAGTAGATGCAACAAAGGATCTCGATCTGCAGATTGAATTTAGAGCCCCACTACCTGAAGCGCTCAAGCGCCAAGAAAAGCAAGGGATTTATCCAAACCCATACAACATGCCATACAACTACTTTAGAAAGATGGCCTGCAGCTTTGGTTGGGATTGGGGACCAATTACTGGGACAAGTGGCATATGGAAACCAATCATCCTTACTTCCTGGGATGAAGGCATATTAGATTTAGTTACAGTAATTACCGATGTTGTAGATTTAATCCCAACGTTAAAGGTAATTACTCAGGGACGTGGATCTGCCACATTATTAAGAATAAAAGTTAACGGCAATCATGTGGCCGAGTTTGAAAGCACAGTAAATTCAAGTAATACCTATCAATTGCCGGGCTTTGATTTGTGGCACCCACGGGGATTTGGTGAGCCGGTTCTGTACACGGTGCATGTTGAATTACTCAGCGATACCGGTGAAGTAATTGACGCAACTACTAAGCGCGTGGGCTTTAGATCTGTCACCTTAGATCGCAGCAACTTCGATGATCGCCAGATGTTCGCAATCATGGTTAATGGTCAGCGAGTTTGGGCAAAGGGAGTTAATTGGATTCCTGACGATCCATTTCCGCATCGCGTTACACGTGCCGATTATGAAAAGAAGATTGAAGATCTTTATTCGGTAGAAGTAAATGCAATCCGAGTATGGGGTGGCGGAATCTATGAATCCGATGATTTCTATGATCTCTGTGATGAAAAAGGAATCATCGTCTGGCAGGACTTTCTTTTTGCATGTGCGGCATATCCTGAAAATGAAATCTTTGTTGAAGAGGTTAAGGCTGAAGCAACGCAGGCAGTTAATCGACTCTCCAACCACCCAAGCCTTGTTTTGTGGTGCGGCGGAAATGAATGCATCGAAGGTTTTCAGCACTGGGATTGGAAGGAACCGTTAGCGGGCAAAGCGTGGGGCTCTAAGTATTACTTCGATATCTTGCCAACCATTCTCAATGAGCTGGATGGAACTCGTGCCTATATTCCTGGCTCACCATTTTCAACACTGAGTGAAGATGTAAAGGATTTTGCCTCTGGGACAAATCACATTTGGGATGTCTGGAATGAACGCGGCTATCAACGTTATGAAGAGTATTCGCCTTCATTTGCTGCAGAGTTTGGCTATAACGGTCCCGGATCATGGCGCACTTTGACTAAAGCAATAAATGAAAAGGATCTAGATTCTAAAGATCCAAATCTTGCAACACATCAAAAAGCATTTGATGGAATGGATAAAGTTGCAGCTGGATTAAAACGTGAATTTGCACAAGAGTTTGTAAAAGGTCCCGAGTGGTATTTCGCAGCCCAGCTTGTGCAAGCGCGCGCAGTTGAAGTTGGCCTGAAGCATTTTCGCTCGCAGTACGACACATGTTCGGGTTCAATTCTGTGGCAGTACAACGACATGTGGCCAGCGATCAGTTGGGCAGTGCTCGATAGTTCTGGTAGTCGCAAACTTTCTTGGTATGCAATGCGCGAGGCGTATCGGCCACGTTTGCTACATCTAAGCGGTGAAAATAGAAAACTCGTCATCATTAACGACACTGCCGAACTTTGGCGCGACCAGCTCTATGTAGTCGTGCTGGATGAGATGGGCGCAATTGTTGAAACCAGAAATATGGCGATAGCAGTTGATGCCAAGGGTCAGCAGGTTATAAACCTTGGTTTATCCCTTGAAAGTAATGGCTACGTCGTTGCCCAACTTGGCGATATTCGCACTGCGCGCAGAATGCTTGATAAACCCGTAGCTCGCATTAATCCAGTAGATGCCCAAATCACGGCCGCAATTGAGGGACTAAAAGTAAACGTAACCGTAACGGCTCAAAGTTTTATTCATGAGTTTTCACTTTTGCCGGAATTAGTTGCCCAAGACGCAGTTGTAGTTAGCGCACAGCGATTAACAATCTTGCCCAATGAAACCGTTTATCTTGAGATAACGGCAACACATAGTGCGGATGCAGAGATAATTCATAAATCTATAGAGCAAATTGCATGGAGCTTAAATAGCTTAGTTGCCGGCCCAACGAAGTAGAGGAGCGGCATCTTCAGGCATGTTTTCTGCGATCCATTGAGCGCCATCTAAATTGTCTCCACGGGCAGCAATGAAGTGCGCATTAGGCAAAGCCGCCGCAGCAGCCATTTGAATCTCAGAGACATATGCATGATTCTTTGAAGGCCCACCTTGAATTGCAATTTCAGAGGCTTCATCCCAACTTCCGCCAACGCCAAGCCAGGTAGCAATAATCGTCTGCGCCAATAGCTGTGCACCTTCATTGCGTATTTTAATAGCCATTGGACTACCGGCATCCGCAGCATCCAATAAGTTTTTAGCCGATCTAATTGCAAGTGTTGCAGCATCGGCAGCATTTTTTACATCAAGTTCATCGTAAGCAATAGTTTGATCTTTAAATGCATTGAGCAAAATCTGATCATCTCCGCGTCCTTGACGAATTCCTAAAGCCTTAGTTATACCTAATTTTCCAAGCCAAAACCCCCCGCCTTCATCACCGAATGTGCTTCCGAGGCCATCACGGTGTGCAAACTTTCCACTCTTTCCACCAACGCTTACGACTCCACCACCAATAGAGAGCACAACGCCATTGTTTCCTGCGAGTGCGCCAACAAAACCGGCCAAACCATCGTCAATTACAGCAACTTTGCGTGCATCAAAAAACTCATTACATAGTTGAGCAAATGGTTGTGGATCGGTGACAACTCCACCGAAGCCCGTGCAGGAAAGTGCTACAACTTCGGCATTTAACTTTTCAACGTTTTCAAAGATTGCGCGAAGTGCCGGCAGTGGATGTTCTCCGGCGAGTTTGCCCCGTGTTGAATTAATTGAAATATCACCCATGCGAATACGACTGCCAGATTGACCTAAATCGACTACGAGTGTCATGGGTTGAAGAATAGTGGAATGAGTGTGGGAAGATAAGGCCATGAAGCAATTAGGCGCAATTATGTCCTCTGAAATCGCAGAGACACCAAAGGTATTTAAGGCGATTCTAGATAATCAGGCAGCTTTTGATGCAGTTAGAGATGTACTCACTGCACAGAATATTCAATCTGTTTTAATTCTTGCCCGTGGAACATCTGACAATGCAGCTCACTATTTGAAATATTTAATTGAAACCCAGATTGGTCTGCCAGTAGGTCTGACCTCACCATCTTCGGTAACCATTTATAACGCGCAATTAAAATATAAGAACACCCTTGTTGTTGCTATTAGCCAGAGCGGGCAATCTCCAGATCTAGTTCACTTTGCTACTGCAGCACGCGAGGCAAGTGCCTATGTAATTTCAATGACCAATGACGATGCATCACCATTGGCAAAGATTGCCCACCATCATTTTTCACTTCTTGCTGGACCAGAGTTGGCAGTAGCTGCAACTAAGTCATACAACGCACAGTTATTAGTTTCATATCTTTTGGTTTGTGCTTGGACAGGCAAATCTGTAAATAGCGCACAGATAATCGCACAGGCTGAACGCATCGCTGGCGATAGAGATTTGGTTGCTGATGCAGTGGTACATACCTCTCGCGACCACGAGATTGTTATTTTAGGCCGCGGCTTTGCTTATCCCAATGCACGAGAAGCTGCGCTAAAGATTCAAGAGACCTGCAAGATCTCCGTTCAGGGACTTTCAACTGCAGATTATCTGCACGGTCCAATCTCTGCGTTAACTGCCAACACGCAGGTCTTTATCGTTGCACCGCAGCACATGCCAGCTGAATCAATCGTTGAAGCAACAACCAAGATCCGAAAGACAGCTCACCGTATCTTCTGGATTGGAAATGGCGGAACACCTGCCGGAGATGACATTGTTCTGGCTGGGTCACATTGTGAAGATGAGATTACTTCAACGCTAGTCGATGCCATGGTCTTACAGAGATTTGCTTTGGAGTTTGCCGTTGCATCGGGCTTTGATCCAGATGCACCCGAAGGTCTATCTAAGGTGACGCTTACTCACTAATTAAAGTTATGGTGCTATTCGCTGCGTTGTAGCTGAGTAAATCTGCGCGCATACCAACTGCAATTTCTCCGCGATCTTTCAAACCGATGCGCTTTGCTGGCCGTGTGGAAGTTGCGGCAACGGCCTCTTTTACCGATAACCCTAATGAATCCACGGCGTTAATAAAGGCTGCATCCATCGTCAAAGTACTACCAGCTAATGCATTGGTTGTTGTAATTCGGGCAATACCAGAGATAACTTCAACCGGCAGCTTTCCAATTGTGTAGCTGCCATCGGTAGATCCGGCAGCAGCCATTGCATCGGTAACAAAAATTACACGCGAGCCAAGGGCTGTATAGATATCGCGGGCTGTAGAAAAAGGAATGTGGTGACCGTCAAGAATAATTTCAACCGATAATCTTTCATCGGCAACGACAAATGAGGCAAATGATCCCTGGCCTAATGATTTATCCATAGCGTTCATAAAGTGCGTGACGACAGTTGCTCCCGCATTTGTGCCAGCCGCTGCATCAACAAAACCACCGTCGGTATGTCCAAGAGCAATAGTTACACCAGCGGCAGAAAGATATTTAATGGCTTCGATAGCACCAGGCAATTCGGGTGCAATTGTGATCATCTTGATTGCACCATCAGCTAATTCGAGAAGTTCCTTAATCTCTGCAAGATCTGGATTAACAAGAAGCATCGGATCGTGTGCACCGCAGCGCGCATGTGCAAGGTATGGACCTTCTAAGTGAATTCCGGAGATTTGATCTGACTCATAGAGAGGTTTTAATCGAAGGATCTGCTCTTTTATCGTCTCGATAGGTTCACTTACAAGTGAAGCAAGAGTTGAAGTTGTTCCATGAGCGCGATGTGTTTGGATTACAGAGTGAACTTCTCCGGAAGTAAGCGCAGAAAAATACTTTCCTCCACCACCATGGCAGTGAATATCTACAAATCCAGGGATTAATACGCCATCAATTATTTGGCTAGGGGCTGGATTAACCCCTCTATTTACCGAGCGAATCAGATTTTCAGATATTTCTACCCATGTATCGCCTACAAGCTCGCCAGCAATGATTGCTGAATGCGCCTGAATGATCATGGATTAATTGTAATGGTGGGATGATTAACGCATGGCAACTACGAAGAAGGCAGCAGTCAAGAAATCTCCGGCTAAGAAAGCAGTGGCGCAACCGCCTGCACATCAGGGCCTCGATTGGAGATCTCTTTATCTCTATGCAGTATCACTGATTACTTTGATGATCTGTCTCTTTGCCGCGGTATCTGTCATTAACGGAGTTCTAAATATTCTCATGCCCGATCCAGGCTGGATGGATGCAGCAAACTATCCAGATAAAACTGCGGCGGCAGTTGAAACAATGCGCCAACAAACCCTTGATGATAATCAACGAAGGGCAATTAAGAGTTTGCTTACTTCTGTATCACTCATTGTCGTGGCATTTCCCTTGTACAGGTACCACTGGAAGCAGACTAGAAAGAGCGATTAACCAACTAGATCGCGATTACGCTTAATCTCGCGATCATGTTTGCATGGCATATCCAAATGCTTTGCATAGCAAGGGTCGCAGAGAAGAACTAATTGGTGGCACTCCGGTTTTTGGCAGTTTCTAAACTCTTTGGTTAGGCCGTCGCAATGTGCGCATTTTCCTATTAACTTAGTGTGATCACTGAAATCAATAGTCAGGCGATCATCGAATGTATACAAAGAACCTTCCCACAGGCCGTCATCGCCAAAAGCATTTCCGTAACGGACGATTCCACCCTTAACTTGATAGACCTCTTTAAAGCCACGGTTCTTCATGACGACTGAGAGAATTTCACAACGGATTCCACCAGTGCAGTAAGTAACGACTGGTTTATCTTTCATGTGGTCGTACTTGCCACTTTCAATCTCTTTTACAAAATCATGTGAGGTAGTTACATCAGGTACAACGGCATCTTTGAATTTACCAATTTTAGCTTCAAATGCATTGCGACCATCGAAGAAAAAGACATCATCGCCGCGTTCTTCAACAAGCTTGTTGACTTCCTCCGGGCGAAGATGAATACCGCCTCCGATAACGCCATTTTCATCTACTTTAATCTCATCCGGATTACCGAAAGCTACAAGTTCGCTCTTGACCTTAATCTTTAACTTTGGGAAATCATTTCCTGTTCCTTCAGACCATTTGAAATCAATCTTCTTAAAGCCTGGATACTGGCGTGTGGATTTGATGTATTTCTTAACATCATCCATGTGGCCGCCAACAGTGCCGTTGATACCGTGGGGAGAAATCAAGATGCGTCCCTTGATGTTGAGGGATTCACAGAGAGTTTTTTGCCATAATTTCACGGCCTCTGGATCTGCGATCGGTGCGAAGCCGTAGTAGAGAATCACTTTGTTGAAGTTCATAGCTCTACGCCCTTTCTGATAAAAGTAATGAGACAAGTTCGTGCGGCTCAAATGATTCTGGCCACTGTGGGTTTTCGCGACCAACACCATGGGCAACAACAAAAGAGGCACGCTCTCGGGCACTATCTCCGCCATGTCCGCCTTCATCGATGTGACCATGATCTGTCGTTACTACAACTAACCACGGTTCATCTGCACTTGCGCGAGCATGTACTGCCTGTAGCAAAGTATCCAAGTAAGCATCGATTCGCGCAATTGCCCCTTTGTAATGCTCGCCTACTGAGCCAAAAGCGTGACCTGCTTCATCGACTCCGCAGAAATAGATGAATGAAACATCGGGGCCATGATTGGAAATTGCGTAGTTAGCTGCCGCAGCGATTTCGGCATCGACTTGCGTGTAGCCATAAGTTTCACCATCGCGAACTAAGACACGATGACGTAAAGCTTTAGCTTGTTCGCGACGTTCATGAATGACAGGGCCATGTCCTATGGGATCAACAAGAGGAGGCCAACCTGCGGCGGCAAAAGTTGTGGTGCTTTGATCTTGGTAGAAAGCAAGTGATAAAAAATCTGGACGATGTAGAAGTTTGTGTCCAGTAAATGAGTTGTCGCTAACGCCATGTTGTTCGTGAGTAGAACCCGTTAATAACGTAGACCAGCTTGGACCCGACCACGTTGGAGGCTCCATAGTTAGAGGCGCAAAAAATCCTTTTTCTTTTAGCGCAGCCAAAGCGGGTGCATTTTCAAGTGCAGTATCTAAATTGAGTCCATCGATACCGATTAAAAGGATTTTGCTCTTCATTTAGGCGATAGCTGCTGCTATTGATTTCGTGTGTTCAGGTGAAGAACCACAACATGATCCGACAATATTGACACCAAGATCCTTCATCTCCTTGGCATATCGCGCCATCTCTTCTGGGGTTCCATCGTAAATAAATTCATCGCCCTGTAACTTTGGTAACCCGGCATTTGACTGAGTAATAATAAAGACGCCTTCAGGACGAGCTTCAACTAACTCTTTTGCAATCTGTGACATCTCATCTGTGCCGCGGCCACAGTTTGCGCCGATAATACGAACACCCAGGGCCGATAGATGTTTAACTGCCATACCTGGCTTAACGCCCATCATTGTGCGCAAATTTGTATCAAAGCTAAGTGTTGCAATGATTGGCATTCCTGGTGCAACTTCTTGTGCTGCAGCAACGGCAGCCTCTACTTCACTTAAATCTGACATTGTTTCGATAAGAATCGCATCGACTCCGCCATCTACTAAAGCCTGAATCTGTGCTGCAAAAAGCGCCTTTCCAGATTCAACAGTCAAAGTTCCCATGGGTTCCATTAATTCACCAGATGGTCCGATATCTCCCATTACAAAACAGCCTGGGTGGCGATCGGCAACTTTACGTGCGATTTGCGCGCCAGCTTTATTGAGTTCTACCAAACGATCTTCAAGACCATGCATGGCAAGACGTCCTGCAGTTCCACCAAAAGTATTAGTTGTTATAAAATTTGCACCAGCTGCGGCATATGCTTCAAGTACAGCTTCGATTTCTTCTGGCTTTTCTACATTCCAGAGCTCTGGCGCGCCACCATCTGTCAATCCACGTGCTTGAAGCATTGTTCCCATGGCGCCATCAGATGCAAGAACTGCCTTTTCTAGCGCTTCGTAGATTGCTGACATTATTTCTCCCCTAAAGAATCTAAAAGTGTAGAAATTTTTTCTTCACTCATCTCAATTTCAAGTTCTTCTACCACTCGTGCGGCAACGACATCTGGAGTTTCAGGTGCTTCTACCCATGGGTCACGGTTCCAGCCAGACGTGTAGGCATCGGCATCGATCGCACCTAATCGCATCGCTGCTTCATCAATTGCTTCTTGAAAACGTGATGCCAACATAATTTTAATTGTTGTTTCGCCAGAGCGCGCAACGACCATGGATGGAATTTCACGCCAACGCATGATTTGATATTCGCTCATTAGATAATTCTATAGTTACCGGTTGGCAATCCTTAACACCACATTTCGGTCTTTTGGTCGACCAAGCCACCAATCGATGCCATGTTTTGCGCCAAGTTCTGGTCGCTTTTGCCAAACATTTGCGCTGATTGTCCGTGACAAAGCTGCAATCTCAAGAGGAGTGGCTGCGTCGCCATGGTCAAGACCTGCGGCATGGTCGACAACAGTTAAGCCGAAATAGATATCACCTGCTTCATCGCTGACAATTTCAACTGTGCGAGATTGTTGCGGCCAATCTGCGTGAGAAGCGGTTTCGATCTGCCAGAAGCCATGCACTTCTTCGATATCGCCAATCCATTGGATGTGGTGGCGGTGTTCGTGGCCTGCAAGCCATGCGATGACTTTTGGATACTTTAAAAGCATTTCACGGATTTCATCTAAACAAACTCTGCGGCCAACGGGCGCATAGTCATTAAACATTTTGCTCAATGGATGGTGTGAAGCTAAAACAACTGGGCGATCAGAGTTGGCTACCTCTTTTTCAAGCCATTCAAACTGCTCGGTATCCATCGAACCCTGCCAGCCACCAAAGTGATTAACGCTATCGATAACAATAAGTTTTACACCCTGCAATAAAGTTGAGTAATACATAGTTTTATTGTGAGCATTTTCCTCTGTGAACCCATGTCCACGAGGTGCACCGGGTGAATCAAGGTGCAACTGTGCATATTCACCCCGTGCAATTGCACGGCGTTCAAGATCTGCAGCTACATCAGCATAAGGCGCATCATCTGCAGGTGGATATCCGGCAGGACCAACTTCGCGAAACTGCATAAGGACTTCAAAGAGCGGGGCAGTGGTTGGCAACGCTGTGTAACGCTTTGGGCCAATCATTTCCTTCACAAACTCCTGCGACGGAGCCACTGTTCCTTGTAACAATGCATCGTGATTTCCATGAACTGCAAACCAAGGAAAATTTAATCCCGTTGCTTTAAATGGAGCACGACAAGAGTTTAAAAGATTAGGAACAAGCGGAAAACCATATTTTGCTCGGGCATCATCATCTTCCTTGCCTTCAGGGGTGCCATGCGGATGCCAGTAACGCGTGTCGTAATGCTCGGCACCATCATCAATAACACCTTCGTACTTTGTAAAATCTCCCGAGTCAGGTCTAATTTCAAGACCGTCGAGTAAAGCCAAATACCAATCCACTTCATTTTTCTGCGCGTTATCTGTTGTATCGCCGGTGATGATTGCACCAGCGATTGGATGGCCAGAGAGTGGGCCATTTGTAATCGTATTTAGTGATTGCACCATTGATTCAACAACATGTGGTGACAACATTGAATGTGCGCGGTACGTACCAATTGTTCCCACTTGTTCGCGAATTGGGCTATCGGGATCGGCATGGCGATCAAGATATTCAGGGCGAGCCGGAGATTGTGCATCGCACACATGAAGATCAGAGAGGTGATGCAGAATTAACAGGGGAGTACTGGTTGCTGGAAAAGGATGTCCACAATGTGGTTCGTCGGCTTCGTGAACAAGGTTTCGCCAGCCCAACGAGTTAGCTTCTCCGCGCGCAAATGCCATAGTCAGTATCCTAGCCAAATGAAATCCAAATCCGCGAGCATCATCGTCCTAAGCGGCGGTACTAGTTCACGTTTTGGCAGTGATAAATCTGCAGCGATCTTGGGCCATAAAGAATTGATTCACCACGTTCTTTCCGGAATTCCAAAAGAGTTCGACATTGTCGTTGTCGGTCCAGATCCACTTCTTAATGATGTTACTTACCGATGCATTCAGGAAAATCCCACCGGCGGAGGGCCAGTTGCAGGAATCGCTGCCGCGCTAGAAATCTGCGAGAGCGAGTTTGTTGGAGTCATTGCTACCGATATGCCATTTGCCGTTTCTCATATGGTGCATTTATTAAGCGCCTTGAGCTCTGATGATGATGCAGCGATGTATGTGGATTCGAAAGGTTTTAAGCAGCCGCTAGCTGCAATGTATCGGCGAGAAGGTGTTGAAATCGCTCTTGCACAATTAGGTCAAGTGCATGGGCAATCTATGCGTGAATTGGTATCGCATCTTAAAATAAATGAGATTCACATGAGCCCAGAAGTTGAAAAGGCCATGATTGATGTAGATACTCCACATGATTTAGTAATTGCTATGGAATATCTGAGGTCATTATGAGCGCACTCATTGAAGGAATTTGGGATGATGCACGTGCAATAGCATCAGCAAGTTTTTCATCTTTAGGAAAAGAGAAAGTGTCAGTTGCTCAATGTGTTGGAAGAGTTCTTTTCAATGATGCACGTGCATTGGTTGATCTACCAACCTATGCAACGTCGGCAATGGACGGATATGCAGTAGCAGGTACAGGACCTTGGCAAATCATCGGCGAAGTTAAGGCTGGCCTGCCGATGAAAACTGCATTATTGTCGGGACAAGCAGTTGGAATCGCGACAGGGGCAGTTATTCCTGAAAATACTTTTGGTGTAATACGTTGGGAAATCGCACAGGTAAGTGGGAAAGAATTAACTGGTTCGGTATTAAAAAATCAAGAGATACGTCCCCCTGCACATGAGTGCACTGCCGGAGATGTAATCATCGATGCAGGCACCGTGCTTAATCCAGCGATGGTTGGTTTGTTAGCGGCTGCAGGTTTTGATGAAATTGATGTAGTCCAAAAACCACGTGTTGCCTTGGTATTACTTGGTGATGAGATTCAGTTAAGTGGAATCCCACGCGATGGTTTAGTGCGCGATGCGCTAGGACCACAGCTTCCGGGTTGGCTAGTTGCGATGGGTGCGCAAATAATTAGTACTCAATATATTTCAGATGAATTTGAACTAGTGGTCTCAGCGCTAAAACAAGCCTGTGTAACTGCAGATATCGTTATTACGACAGGCGGAACAGCGCAAGGCCCACGTGATTATTTGCATGGTGCATTAAATGCTATTGGCGCAGAAATTCTCATTGACACAGTAAAAGTTCGCCCCGGCCACCCAATGTTGTTAGCTAAAAATGGCACAACTGCAATTCTTGGACTTCCGGGAAATCCACAATCGGCAATCGTTGCTCTTGTCTCTCTAGGACAGCCGGTCATTGCCTCACTTTTAGGTCAAGAACAGAAAAAATTGGCCGTTGTTACTACAGCCAGTGAATTAACTGCTCCTGAGGATTTCACACGATTAATTATTGGAAATCTGATCAATGGACAATTCCATGTTGCACCGTATCTAGGCTCAGCGATGCTGCGTGGATTGGCGCATTCGCAGGGCTTTGCCATTGTTACCAAGCCACTTACAGATGTGGGCGAACCAGTGCGCTGGTTAGACTTACCGGCATGAGCGATGGATTAACGCACCTTAATAGTTCGGGTGAAGCAAATATGGTTGATGTAACTGG
>CAIJYZ010000071.1 GCA_903825015.1 uncultured Actinomycetes bacterium | reverse complement strand
TCTAATCCAGATGCGGCAAAGAAAAACAGCAGCGTTATCGGTTCTGGAAAATCAAACACCCAATTAATGCTTGCATCATGCATGGATGGGATCGCAACTTCGGTTACAAATTATCGTGGTGGTGGAAAGTCCGATTGGTTTATTCCATCTGCCGATGAAGTCACAGAAATGCTTAAAGCCAATGTTGCCATCGGAGATCTCTCGGTCAGTTCGTATTGGAGTTCAACCCTGGCGCCTGTTTATGGAGCATGGCACCAAGTAGTTCCCGTCGGAACCAATTATACAAGTGATGAAACTAATGCGGGATCGATACGTCCCATTAGAGCCTTCGGTGGGGGATAGCACAATTAAAAGCCTTCTAAATACCTTCGGCGCTTCATATTCTTATCTTGTGAATTAAAGAAGAATTTTTCTAGCTCAAGCAAAGTTGCCAAGCTAGTAAGTTGCATTGAAAGAAGGAAAGAAAATGTCTGACATATCCAACAAGTTCGTAGTTGTAACAATTACTAATGAAGATGCAAAGGTCTGGGCAACTGGAACAGACAAAGGTACAAAACCTGAAAAAATACATGTTCCTGAAAGACATAAACATCTACACATCAAGAATGGCCCAAATGATCACCTTGATAAGCATGAAGACACATTGACTATTAAATTCTTTGAGGAGATTGCCCAATCGATTTCCGCTGCATCTGAAATCCTATTAATAGGCCACGGAACAGGAAAAGCTAGTTCGATGGTGCACTTCGTACAGTTCCTCGAAAGAAAGCATCCGGATTTAGGCAAGAAAGTTGTAGATGCATTGGATGAGAATTTGAACGCTATGACTGAGCCACAAATTTTGGCCCTAGCCAGAAATTGGTTTGATCACAGGCTGGTTTGAGTTGCCTGCATCTATTTTTCGCGTAAAGTTTGGGCAATGGAACTTACAACTTGCCTTTGGTTCGATGGTCGTGCGCGTGAAGCCGCTAATTTCTACACCAGCATTTTCCCTGACAGTTCAGTTGCTGATAACTGGATTGCGCCAACAGATACTCCTGGCAATCAACGAGGTGATGAAGTTGTCGTCAACTTTAGAATCTTTGGCCGCCCATTTATTGGACTAAACGGTGGACCTCAGTTCCCGCATAGCGAAGCAATCTCTTTCCAAATTCCATGCGCTGATCAAGATAAGATTGATAAGTATTGGGATCTTTTGCTTGCAGATGGCGGACAAGAAAGTCAGTGCGGTTGGCTCAAAGACAAGTTTGGTATTTCATGGCAGGTAACTTCACCAGAAATGGGGAAGTACTTAGGCGGATCAGATCCAGCAGGTGCTCAGCGTGCTACTCAGGCGATGCTTGCTATGAAGAAGATTGATTTAGCTACCATGAAGAGTGCCTACCTAAACGCCTAGGTTTTACCTTTTGTTCACTCTGTCGTAATCCTTTTAATTGGGGCAAGCCATATCGTTGGTTCGTGCGTTCAGTACGCCAAACCAATAGGAGCTAAAGTCATGAGCGAAAAAACTAATTCAGAGGGTTTCATAAATATTGATGACACTCACGGGCAGTTAGTAATCGTTGCCGAACGACTTCAGACGCTTTTTAAAGGCCAGCTCAGTGTCGAAACTATTGAAAAATATGTATTTGAATCCTATGACTTGTTAGATGCTAAGAGTGAAGTAAAGACTTATCTCCCATCTCTAACAGAACGTTTTACCCGAGACAGACTGCGCGCACTTATTAAGTCGAATAGCCCTGAAAGCTCAGGTGTGCTAGAAGTTCTATTTGTCTGCGTACACAACTCAGGTCGCTCACAAATGGCAGCTGGCTTCATGTCCAAATTTGGCGGAGACCGCGTTATCGTTCGTTCAGCTGGGTCTGCACCTAAAGAAAGTATTTCTCCAGAGGTTATTGAAGCAATGTCTGAAGTTGGAATCGATATCACTCAAGAGTTTCCTAAGCCACTCACCGATGAAGTTGTTCGTGCCTCTGATGCTGTAATCACTATGGGCTGCGGAGATGCGTGCCCTATCTATCCAGGAAAGCGTTACGAAGATTGGGTATTAGATGATCCAGCCGGGCAGGGAATTGATGGTGTCAGAGTGATCCGCGATGAGATTAAAAAGCGCATAGAAGTTCTTCTCTCGGAATTATTGCCTTCATAAGAGATTGTTTTGCAGCACAACCTCTGCTTGACTTCGGAAATGCCCAAGGCAAGATTGCTCCCAAAGACACTGGTACTCGTACTTATTGCGGCCTTTTTATTTGCCTTCGCACCAGTTAGCCAAGCAAAATCACTTGTTGGGGCTCCTTGCACAAAACTCAACCAACAACGCGGTGATGGTGCGGGCAAGACTGTGATTTGCAAGCAAGTCGGAAAGAAAAAGCTATGGCAGGCATACAAAAAATCTGTTTCCAACCCTCAACCAAGCCAATCACCTAGTGGTGTTCAACCAACTAAGAGCGTACCCGTAGGAAACCCAACACAATCACAGTCACCAACTTCAAATGTTTGCACAAAAACACCACAATTTACTGAAAACTTTATTGATCCAAAATATGTTCGAGTAGTTACTCCGATAGGTGAACAAACTGGAGCCGGTGGTGTCATCGCCGTTCGTTCGTATATCCACCCCCTGCAAAGTTACTTAGGTGTTGAACTTCCAATTTTCGCGCCAACGAATCTAACTTTAATTGCATCAAACTATTACAAACCTTTAGGCGCAGCTGACACGTATCAACCAGAGTATTCACTTTATTTTGAGGCAGGCTGCGGCATTAACGTGAAGTTTTTCCACATAAAGGGGGTAGTGGGCAAAGTCGCTTCAGTAGTTCCGACGACTCCATCAACAAGCAGCGCTGGACAAGGGGTGACGTCGACTGCGATAAAAGCCGGCGAGCAAATTGGTTGGTACAAGCTGGGAGAAAATAGCGTTGCATTTGATTTCTGGGTAGATAACTTAGCAATTACAAATAAGTTCATTGTGCAATCACACTTTGTAGATAGCAATGCACTGCACAGTGTTTGTCCATATGATTTTTATACTCCTGAAAAGAAATCTATCTGGCTTGGAAAGTTAGGAGCACCGGGATCAGATCCAGTCCCAGGGACTACTTGTGGAGAGATTTCTCAAGGTGTGCCTAATACCGCCGATGGAATGTGGTTTATTTCAGAAAGTACGCAAACCGATCACTTGGTACTAGATGGTGCATATCAATCACAAATTATGTTTACTACCGATCCAAGTTCCATGATTCGCATTGGCGGACTAAATGCAACGGGTGCTCCAACTCAAATGATGATTTCATCGAATATGACAACATGGAAGAAACCATCAGATGTAAAAGTCGGTGATTCTTACTGTTGGACATCGCCTTCGCAGTCAGTGAAGGTTCATGTTACGAGTGGCAATTTAATGTCTGTCATCGTCGGAGCAGGCACTTGTGAGGCCTTGGGTAATCCAGATTCTGGTCGCGTTTACCAGCGTTAAAGAGTGAATCAATTGCACTTACTCGGTGGGTTGTGAGGGACTCGAACCCCCGACCCGGTGATTAAGAGTCACCTGCTCTACCAACTGAGCTAACAACCCGAGGCATCCAGGCGCCGGAAACGCTTGAATGCAGGTGGAAACCTATCAGTTATGGAGGCCTTGTCGCACATATGCGACACCGCCAAGATTGTCGTATGAGCCACTGGGAAATAAGGATTGCCCTAGCCCTG